>CAYPKL010000041.1:0-4773 GCA_964411285.1 uncultured Rikenellaceae bacterium | reverse complement strand
CCGTACTCACCACCCAGCAACGAAAATCCTTTTAATGTCAGATTGCTTTCAAGAAGGGGACTTTTTTTAACATTCGACAACAGAATATTACCATTTAGTGTTCCTTTCAGATCATAATTAATCCTTGATCCCTCTTTTTCTCCTTTTTCAACTATATGATTAAGCGGGCTTAACTCTATTCCATTGAATTCAAGCCTGAGAGTGTCGCTCGCATTTTCTGAAATAATTCCGTCGACCAGATAATAGTTTTTTTTGTTGGTGATGGTTACTTTATCGAAATCGACTGCAGTTGAATCAAAGGAAATCGTCGATTGGTGTATCTTCCAAAGGTTATTTCTTGAATATACCTCTGAGGAATCTATGTCAATGATGAGTATCGGTTTCTGATCCTCTTTCCTGCTTATGTATCCTTTGGCTGTAAAATTGCCTTTATTAAGCGCTTTGTCCTTGTTGTCCCATAAAAGGTTGAAAAGGAAATTGTCAGGTAAAGTACTGAGATTAGCCGTGAATCCCTTCAAATCTGACTGACCAAGAACTGAAAATGAAGAACTTTTCAGATCCGCAGTCAGTTTTCCTCCAATACAACCGGCATCCACAGTGAGATCACGAAATGTGTTCTGCCTTACACTTAGCATTTTTGATCTGACTTCTAATCGCAGGATGTTATTCGGATGAACTCCCCCCTTAACCGTGCTCTTGTCAGATATCAGGAAGCCGGTTCTGAAAAAGCTGTTTATTTTATCGGTATTTTTAAAATTAAGAGTAAAGTTAAAATCGTTTTTAACCTGACCTTTACCAGCCGGAGGTTCAGCAAACCGTGAAGGCAACAATGAAGCCAGGGCTGATTTAAACAAATTATCCAGTTCTCCGAAATTGTAATAACCTCTGAGGTCTGCATCAATAAAATCAGTTCTGAGAGATATTGCCGGTTTGTTCTCTTCAGTAAATGCTTTTAGGGTGAAATTAAAAAGTTCCAGATTATTACTGTGTTTTCTCAGGGTTGAATTGATAAGTCTGATTTCACCGAAAAGGTTATCAATATTGTTTCCTCTGAAATTGGCCGTAACCAGCATGGAAAGTCCTGCTGTAGAGTCTGCTTTATCAAAATTCAACTTATTCAGGTTGGATTCTTTCAGATTAAGTGTGAAATCAAATTCCGGCAGAGCATTACTGAAATCAAACATTCCCATTATGTCCATTTTAATGTTTCTGTCGGAAATATTAATGGCCCCGTCCCATGTCTTTTCAGTCAGCAACCCGTTAATCACTACATTCCTGTAGATATATTCGTTTATCTCAATGCTGTCTATTCTACCTGTCAGATTACCATCAATCTCTTTAAAAGAGGAAGCATATCCATCTATTGACGCTTCCATACTAAGGTTTCCAAATAGTTCTTCTCTATCGAGAAGTTTGCCGAGATCGACGCTATTTCCTGCAAGAAGCCCTTTAACCCTGAACTTTTTATCCTTATCCGGACGCACAGCTAAATCAGTTTTCAAAAATCCGATATCAGTCCCTATTCTTCCATACGTAACAAAGTCAGAGATAAATCCTGAGAAGCTCCCTGTAAATGTTACATTTCCAAGCTTGTACAGAACTGACGGAAGCGTTATTTTACCTTTCCCGGGAAGATCCAGCTTTTCAATATCGGTTGCTGTTGTTCTAAGAGCATTTACCCCGATATAAACAAATGCATCTTCAATTGCCGGAAGTCCCGAAAAGTCAAAATCGCAATCAAGGTAACTGTTGTCTTTGTACGACAGCAGAATATTCCTGCCTTTAAGTTCAGAAATTGTTCCTGATACATTTCCTGAGAACCCGGCCGATTCATCCGATCCTTTGAGAAAAGGTATAAAGTATTGAAGATCAGAAAAACTGATCAGAGATTTTTTCAACTTCAGATCAAGTCGCACTTCTTCAATAAACCTGCTGAATGAGTCAGCCGAATCAGGTTTAAATGAAAGAAAATCAGCATTTATTATTGAGTTCTCACCTTTTATAAAAAGATTTGTTAAGACAATATCGTTTTGAGCAAAAGTAGCATTGCTGTTCATCTGCTTTACTCTGAAACCTTTCGATTCGCTGAATTCAAGATTTCTGACAGAAAAAGAGGTTGAATCGTCCCGAAAACTGAAATTTTCCACTTCCGCGCTGATGTTTTGAAGTCTCAGATCTCCAAAATCGATCCCGCTTTTGCCTCCCTTGTTCCTTTTATCCAGAAGCATAAACCTGGCATCACTTAAAATTATGTGATCAACCGAAAATATACTTGTTACTTTTTTTGCTGATGTATCTTTATTTGAAAGCTTATTGAGGTACCAGGTAAGGTTCATTAAACCGGTAGTGTCGGTGATCAATGCTACATATGACTTTTTCAGCTCAATTTTTCCAAACCTGATATTGTTATTTCCAAAATCAAGTTTCCGTATGCCGGCATTTATTCTTTGCGAGTAAATAAGGGTATCATTATTCTGATCTTTAATTAATACATCATCAAGAATCAGCTTATTGAAGAATGAGTATTCAAATCGTCCGATTGTAATGGTCGATTTTATTTCATTGGAATAATGTGCTGTTATTCTGTTAACAATAAAAGTCTGAATATATGGTATTTGAATAATGAGATAAAAGAATGTCGGGATCAGCATAATTATACCGATCATGATCATCAAATACTTAAATGATTTTTTAATACTTTTGGACATTTTGTAATGTACTAAAAATCATAGGTCAAAATAACCTAAAATATACGGAAATTCAAAGAAGAGATGGCAGTTACAATATTAGCAGTTGAATCATCCTGTGACGACACCTCTGTGGCAGTGATCAGGGATGGTTATGTACTGTCAAATCTAATTGCTGGTCAGGAAATCCACAAATCGTATGGTGGAGTTGTGCCAGAACTTGCTTCCAGAGCACATCAGGCAAATATCGTACCAGTTACTGATATTGCAATCAAACGGGCCGGAATCAATACAGCCGATATAAATGCAGTAGCGTTTACCAGGGGGCCGGGATTGCTAGGTTCATTGCTGGTCGGTACCTCTTTTGCAAAAGGATTTGCATTAGCTCTTAACATCCCGCTAATTGAAGTGAATCATCTCCAGGCACATGTGCTGTCTCATTTCATCCTTCAAAAAGAAAGCGAAAACCGGGTGCCGTCATTTCCTTTCCTTTGTCTTCTGGTTTCCGGCGGCCATACCAGAATAATTGTTCTGAAAGATCATTTTCAAATGGAGATTATTGGTAATACAATTGATGATGCGGCAGGAGAGGCTTTTGACAAATGCGGAAAGCTGATGGGCTTCCCATACCCCGCCGGACCTATAATTGATACCCTTGCACAAAAAGGAAACTGGAATGCTTTCAGATTTGCAAAACCTGTTATCAGGGGGCTTGATTTCAGCTTCAGCGGACTAAAAACCAGTTTCTTGTATTTTCTCAGAGACAGACTCAGGGAAGATCCTTGCTTTGTTGAAAAGAATACCGCTGATCTTTGTGCATCACTTCAGAATACAATTGTAGAAATTTTGATTAATAAGCTTGTTAAAGCCTCCTTGCTGACCGGAATAAAAGAAGTCGGCATTGCCGGTGGTGTTTCAGCAAATTCGGGTCTTCGCAAAGAATTATTGGAAGAGGGATCGAAAAAGGGATGGAGAGTGTTTATTCCTCCGCTGAGCTATACTACCGACAACGCTGCAATGATTGGAATTACCGGTTATTATAAATATCTTCGGGGAGATTTTACCGGTCAGGAGGTAACTCCTCTTGCCAGATTTTAAACTTGACAATTTCACATGATGCATAGTCGATTGCTAATAAATTATCTTTAAAACAAAGTTTTTGCAGATGGAAGAACTAAAGATTGCAGGGACAAAAGCATGCCCGGGTTTATCACTAAATCCAAATGGAATATTTAAAATTGAAGGTCGTTCAATTCATGAAAATATAACCGACTTTTTTAAACCGGCAGAAATCTGGATAAAGGAATATGTAGAAAATCCTGCTGAGGTTACGTGCCTTGATATTAATCTGGAGTACTTTAATAGTGCCAGTGCCAAAATCCTCATCAGAATAATTCAGAAGATCTCATTTGTCCAGCTTAAACACAAAAAGCTCATTGTAAACTGGTACTATGAAGATGGTGATGAAGATATCCTTGAGCGTGGTGAATACTTCTCCTCACTTGTTAAAATTCCCTTTAATTATATTAAGGTTGCCTGATCTGTGATGCCAGGCATTACATCAGTTCACTGACGGGTCGGCAACCTTTCCCATGAAAATAATTGAATTGGTGGTCGTCTCCCTTATTATATAAAGAAAAGGATGATCCATATTTACAACCAGGTATGACGGGTAGCTTGTGACTCCTACACCAACAACAGTTGCAGCAGCAGCCTCTGTCCCCTCTTCATTTGTTTCAATAAAAGCCTGGTGGGTGACAAAGCTTATGTAGAGATCATATAGATCAGAAATGTTTGAAAGATCTGCGTCATCAGTAAACGCTATTCCCATACCCATAACGCTTAACACATCCTTTAACTCCTTTTTGAACCCATATTTAAACCTGGGTAACGAGAGTTGAACCTTCTGATCAGCTAACTGGCTGACCCAGCTGCTAAAACTTATATTACTGAGAGTTGATAAGAAACTGCTCAGATTATCTTTATCGTCGGGTATCAAAACATCCATTACAAAATTACCCTGGCCATAGGGGAGTTCAGCTATGGTGAATCCATTACCCCTGAAAGCTTTAAAATTATCAGTTTG
>CAYPKL010000040.1:0-15473 GCA_964411285.1 uncultured Rikenellaceae bacterium | reverse complement strand
AGGGCAACTACAGCATCGGTCTTTGAAAACATTGTTTTCTTCCTGTCTCCCATGTCCTTTGTAAGTATCATATCACTCACATCAGGATGACCCCATCCCTCGTCATTCATAAATGATGGCATAACGCCGGTGATCGTTCCTCCGTTTGCTATCACAGCATCGGCCAGAACTCCCATAAGGCCAATTCCTCCTCCTCCGTAAATAACATTTATCCGCGATTTTGCAAAGAGGGTTCCAAGCTCCCGGGCAGCATGTTCATACCTCTTATCGATCCGGCTGCTTGATGCAGCAAACACACAAACAATCATAGTCTGATATTAAATAGGATTCCGAGTCAATAATAAACCCCCTATTGTGGAAAGGGGGCAGATCAAAGCTGTTAAACAGCACCTTAAGAATAGTTTATGCTTATTGAAGAAGGATATTTAATTTATTCACAAAGTTGACCTTGGGAACAGCGCCAACCTGTTTGTCGGCGACCTTGCCGTTTTTAAAGAAAAGAACGGTCGGGATGTTACGGATTCCGAATTTTGCCGCAACGGCAGGGCTGTTATCAACATCACATTTCGCAACAACCACTTTACCGGAAAACTCCTTTGCGATATCTTCAATTATAGGGGTAATCATCCTGCAGGGACCGCACCACTCAGCCCAGAAATCAACCATAACCGGTTTATCAGACTTAAGAACAATCTCATCAAAGTTGGTATCGTTTACCTCTAGTGCCATATTATTTTTGGTTTTATATAGTGTTTAACGAACCAGACAAAGATAGCTAATTAACTTTATATTCAATACCGGGAAAATCGTCGAGATAGGAAATTAATTCATTGTTAAGCCTTACCCTGAGTGTTCTTGAAAACATAGAAAGTGAGATTTTGTCATCAGGATCATAAAACAGGAATTTCAATTCAGTTTCTCCTTTATTCTCTTTCATAAACCCGAACAGTTCATTCATCATTTCAGGGTTGATTATTTCAGGATTGATCTTGAGGGTAACTGATTTTATCAGTTCATCCTTTACGCTCGATAAAAGGTTGATAGTCTTGATATGAAGCTCAAGTTCATTATCCCTGAATTTATGTTTTTGTACCTTCCCCTTAACAAGAAGGTAGTACCCGACAATAAAAAATTTACTGAATTCAAGATACTCCTTGTCAAAAAGTATGAATCTGAAAGAATCTGAATAATCCTGAAGAGTGAAAGATCCATAGGGTTTCCCGTTCTTTCCTATGCCGTTCTTTGAATCAATGATCATCCCTGCAACAATTACATCTCTTTCGTACCAGTCGTTAAGGTTTTGCAGATCAGCAAGAGTTGCATTGGTAAAGTTTTCTATTTCAAGCTTAAATTCATCAAGAGGGTGGGAAGAAAGATATATCCCGATAACCTCTTTTTCCTTATTAAGCTTTTCCAGTTTCGGCCAGTCGGGGCATGGTGTGGCTTCAGGCTTGATAATATCGAAACCGCCGCTTCCTCCGAAAAGTGTCTGCTGGCTGGAGTTCTTCACATTTTTGACATTATTTCCATACCGGATCAGGTTCTCAATAAAGCTGACTCCTTTTGTGTCGATTGAAAAATACTGTGATCTTATAATATCTGAAAAACAGTCGAAAGCTCCGGCAACTGCCATAGCTTCAAGGTTTTTCTTATTGAGCGAATTCATATTGACTCTTTCCGTAAGGTCATAAACACTTTTATACTGGCCATTCTTCTCCCGTTCTTCTATCATCTGAAGTACAGCATTTTCGCCAACTCCCTTTATTGCCCCGAGGCCAAACCTTATGTTACCGTCCTTATTTACTGTGAATTTCACATTACTCTCATTTACATCCGGACCAAGAACCTCCATTCCCATCCTCCTGGTTTCATCCATAAATATTGTGATCTTCTTAATGTCGCTTATATTTCGGCTTAGAACGGCTGCCATATATTCAGCAGGGTAATTGGCTTTAAGGTAACCTGTCTGAAATGCGACAAGTGCGTAGCATGTTGAATGGGATTTATTAAAGGCATACTGTGCAAAAGCTTCCCAGTCGGACCAGATTTTGATAACAATTGTTTCATCAAAGCCTTTTTTATTGCATCCTTCCATGAACTTAAGCTTCATCTCGTCCATTATCGACCTCTTCTTTTTCCCCATGGCTTTCCTGAGAGAATCAGCTTCTCCTTTTGTAAAACCGGCCAGCTCCTGCGACAGGAGCATTACCTGCTCCTGATATACGGTGATGCCATAAGAGTCATTGAGATATTTTTCCATAACAGGCAGCGGATAGTCAATAGGTTCCAGTCCCTGTTTCCTCCTGATGAATTTTGGAATATATTCCATAGGACCCGGACGGTAGAGGGCATTCATGGCGATCAGATCCTCTAATCTGTTGGGTTTAAGATCCTTAAGATAGCGCTTCATGCCTGTCGATTCAAACTGGAAAACTCCGGTTGTCTCACCGTTGCTGAAAAGCTCAAAAGTCTTTTTATCATCAAGAGGTAATGTCTCAATATCAATGTCAATTCCTTTTGACCTTTTGATATTTTCAATGGCATCTTTTATTATGGAAAGGGTTTTAAGCCCCAGAAAATCCATTTTAAGCAAACCAACTGATTCAACATGGCTGCCTTCATACTGAGTGGCATACAGATCGGTATCCTTGGCGGTACACAGAGGAATGTAGTTGTCGAGAGAATCCTTCCCTATAATAATACCACAGGCATGAATGCCGGTTTGCCTGACAGATCCTTCAAGCACCTCGGCGTATTTGAGCGTCTGAGCTATCAGCTTGTTCGAAGAATTTTTTTCCTTTGCCAGTTCAGGTACTTCAGTATAAGCTTCAGAAAGAGTTATTCCAGGCTTTTCAGGAACCAGTTTTGCAAGCCTGTCGGCATCTGCAAGAGGAAGTTTCTGGACTCTGGCAACATCCCTGATAGCCATCTTGGCAGCCATAGTACCAAAAGTGATTATATGGGCGACCTTATCATGGCCGTATTTATTAACAACGTATCTGAGAACTGCGTCTCTTCCGTCTTCATCAAAGTCAATATCGATATCCGGCATTGAAATGCGATCGAGATTCAGGAACCTCTCGAAAAGGAGCCCGTATTTTATCGGGTCAATATCAGTGATCTTAAGGCAGTACGCCACTACCGAGCCGGCAGCGGAACCTCTTCCGGGTCCTACAGAAACCCCCATCTCCCTTGCCGCATTCAGAAAATCCTGGACAATCAGAAAATATCCCGGAAATCCCATCTTGGCTATTGTCTCAAGTTCAAAGTCAATCCGTTCAGTCTGGTCGGCAGTTAGTTTTCCCCATCTTTTTTTTGCGCCTTCGTAAGTCAGATGTCTCAGGTACTCATCCTTGTCCCTGAATCCTTCGGGGAGCTCGAAATCAGGCATTATCGGATCATGATCAAGCTTATATTTTTCAATTTTTGCTACCAGCTCGCCAACATTATCCACTGCATCGGGTATATCACTGAATATTTTCCGCATTTCATCCTCACTCTTGAGATACTCCTGCTTAGAATACCGCAGCCTGTCGGGGTCATCAAGATCTTTGGCCGTATTTAAGCATATCAACCTGTCGTGGGCTTCAGCATCCTCGGCATTAATAAAATGCACATCGTTGGTTGCAATAATTTTGACTTTATACTTTTCCGAGAATTTTTTAAAGACCTCAATCACTTTCTGCTGCAGAGGGAATGCTGACCTGTCGGCTTCCGGATCGTAGGTCTCATGACGCTGAACTTCAAGATAAAAATCATCTCCGAAAAGATCAATATAGCTTTTGAGAGCAGTTTCAGCGCCCTCCATGGTGCCTTTAATTATTTCATCCTGAATTTCGCCTGCAAGACATGCGGATGATGCTATCAATCCCTCCCTGTATTGTGCCAGGAGCTCTTTGTCGATGCGGGGTTTGTAGTAAAATCCTTTTATCCAAGCAGTTGAAACGAGTTTAATGAGGTTCTTGTAACCTTTAAGATTTTTCGCAAGAAGAATAAGATGATCGCCTGACCGGTCCTCTTTCCCGGAGGTTTCCGAAATTGATCTCTTTGCAACATAAATTTCGCAGCCTATTACCGGCTTGATCCCTTTCTTCATAGCTGCGGAATGGAATTCCTTGACTCCAAACATATTTCCGTGGTCGGTTATTGCCACGGCCTCCATTCCAAGAAGTTTTACCTTATCGATAAGATTATTTATGTTGGAAGCTCCATCGAGGATAGAATATTGAGTATGAACATGCAGGTGGGAAAAAGCTGTCATAGGATAGGGATGAATAATAGAATCTGACCGGTAACAAAAATACGCAAAATTGCAATAAATAGTTCCGGATACAATTGTTCATTCATTTATACGGTAAAAAATACCTGTTGTGAAATGAGACCTGCAATTCGTAGATTGTCCCTGGTAAAACATATTCATCAGGATTAACTTGCTGTAAAGTGATATAATCACTTATTGGACAGTAAGGGAATCATTGCATTCCCGGATTTTTTAAACCCAAAACTAAAAGCTATGAAAAGAATTTTCTTTTTCTTTCTGGTTTTTTATGGGCTTTTGCTACAAGCAAATGCCCAGCAAAAAACAATTTCCGGAACGGTAACTTCTTCTGTTGGAGGAGAGGGAGCGTTACCTGGTGTTTCCGTTTCTGTAAAAGGAACGACTATTGGAATTGTGACAAATGCAAACGGGAAATACACTCTGGCAGTTCCCGGGAATGCCACAACTCTTGTGTTCTCCTATATTGGTATGAAGAAGCAGGAGATTCAAATCGAGACACGTACAATAATTGATGTGATTCTGGAACCGGATGTCCTGGGCCTGGATGAGGTAGTTGTTACTGCTCTAGGTGTGTCGAGGGAGAAAAAATCCATTGGATATGCAGTACAGGATGTCAGCAGCGAGGTGATTGAACGGACAGGCAATACTGATCTTGCAGGCGCAATGCAAGGCAAACTGGCCGGGATTGACATTAAACCTTCAAGCGGCATGCCGGGTGCTTCATCCCAGATTGTTATTCGCGGTGCCCGTTCCTTCACGGGGGATAATACCCCGCTTTATGTTGTTGACGGGATGCCCATTGCATCGACGGCAGATATTCAGTCGGGGACTAATGGTGATTTCTCTCTTGTCGGCAGCGGAGTTACAGGATCAGACATATCAAACAGGGCAGTAGACCTGAATCCGGCTGATATTGAAAGTATCAATATACTTAAAGGTCAGGCAGCCGCTGCTCTTTATGGTATACGTGCCTCAAACGGAGTTATTGTTATAACAACAAAAAGCGGCCGCAATAATAAGATCGGCAAGCCGGTTGTGTCAATATCCCATACAAGTTCTTTTTCGGAGACTTCACGTACACCAGATTACCAGACTACATATGCCCAGGGTGTCAGTGGAAATTATGTCCCCAATTCCTCATTGTCATGGGGGCCCAGAATCGTCGATCTTCCCGATGACCCGACATACGGAGGAAATAATAGCGGTCATCCCGGCAAATTTTATGTTCCCCAGCTTGCTGCGGGGCAGGTTGAAGATGCATGGGTAACTCCGAAGGTGTTTAATAACTGGGAAAGGTATTTCAGAACCGGTTATTCTATGACCAATAATGTAAATGTCAGTCAGGCTACGGAAAATGGCAATTTTGCCCTTAGCCTGAGTCAGACAGCACAAAGTGGCGTAGCTCTGGCTTCGGGAATGAACCGCTGGAATGCCAAAGCTTCCGCTGACAGGAAGTTCAACAAGAATTTCAGTACCGGATTCAGCGTCAATTTTTCCAGGACAGATATTGATAAGCTTCCTACGGCCAATGACGCTGCACTTGCCGGCGTTTTGGGGGCCCCCTTAAGTTATAACCTGAAAGAATATCCTTATTTTGTGCCTGGAGATCCCTATGCACAGATATATTACAGGGGAGGCAGCTGGGACAATCCCTACTGGGCAGCTGAACATACTGTCTTTAATGATAAGACCGACAGGTTTTTCGGGAACGGATATATCAACTATTCAGCCAAAATGGGTGATAATATGAAACTGAAAGTCCGTTACCAGTTAGGAGCAGATACCTATACCACAAATTTCAAGGACGTTTTTGAATACGGTCACGCCGGGACTACCGGAATGATAGATAATTACGGAATAAGTTCTTTCATCGTAAATTCCCTGCTTACAGCAAATTTCGACTGGAACATCAGCAGTGATCTGACTTTGAATGCCATGATCGGGAATGAATTTGACCACAAAAAGGCAAAGACATATTCCGAACATGGGGAGGAATTTAATTTTGGAGGCTGGGCCCATATCAGGAATGCCAATATTGTTACTGCAAATGAATCATTCAAGCAATACCGGACGGTCGGCACATTCGGGAGTTTGTCCCTTCAGTGGAAATCCCTGTTTTTCCTGAGCGCAACAGGAAGAAACGATGTTGTGTCGACAATGCCTACAAATAACAGGTCATTCTTCTATCCGTCAGTTGCATTCAGTTTTATGGCATCTGAACTGGAAGCTTTAAGAAGTATTAAATGGCTCTCTTTTGCCAAATTACGCCTTTCTTATGCTGAAGTAGGGCAGGCAGGGGAATATATTAATAATTATTACGATACTCCTGATTATTCCGGCGGGTGGTGGACCGGATCCCCCATCCTTTATCCCATCGGAGGCATAAATTCCTATGTCCCGAATAATGTTCAGTTTGATCCCAACCTGGTACCGCAAAACACCAAATCGTACGAAATTGGTACCGAGCTGAAATTTTTCCAGAATCGCCTGAGTATTGATTATACTTACTACCTGCAGAATGTAGTTGATCAGATATTTTCTGTACCACTGGCCGGTTCAACAGGCATACGGTCGCTGCTTATGAACGGAGGTAAGGTGCATACCGTCGGTCATGAGATTGTTTTATACATGACCCCATTGGCAACGAAACATTTTCAGTGGGAGCTCAATTTCAACTTCTCAAAGATTAACAACTACGTGGATGAACTTACCGGAGGTGTGGAAAGCATTTTCATAGGAGGATTTACAACTCCCCAGGTAAGGGCTGGCATTGGTGATACTTATCCGGTTATCTACGGAGACTCATTTCTCCGCCACGCTAACGGGAAAATTATTGTGGAAGAGGATCCTTCCTCACCGAATTACGGTTTTCCACTGACAGGTGAACCTGCAGTGATCGGGAAAGTGTCGCCTGATTTTATGCTGGGTGGCGGCACCAATTTCACATATAAGGGCTGGGGGCTGAGTGCCTTGTTTGAATGGAAACAGGGAGGCCAGATGTACTCTGGCAGCAATGGGTTACTCGACTATTATGGTCTGTCATCAAGGACAGAAGATCGGATATCGACCTTTATCTACGACGGGGTAAAGGCTGATGGCACACCAAATGATATTGCCCGCGGCGGCCCAAATGATCCCTATGCATTACAAAGCTTGCATACAAACATACTGACAAATATAGACGAGTATTATATTTTTGATAATTCATTCGTAAAGCTTCGTGAGATATCCCTGAGATACAGGCCCGTAAATAAGCTCTTTAAAAGAATTGATCTGGGTGTCTCTCTCTTCGCAAGAAACATTCTTCTCTGGACCGCCATTCCAAATCTTGATCCTGAATGCAGCCAGGGAAATACAAACATGGGAGGAGCCTTTGAGAGGTTTACCGTACCTCAGACTACAAGCTATGGTTTTAATCTCGATTTAACTTTTTAATTTAAAATGTCATGAGAAAAAGGATTAACATATTAGTTGCAACATTCCTGGCCTTTACTCTCTGGTCATGTTCTGAATCTGTCATGGACGAGATCAACAATAACATAAATGACCCGAGCGATATGGCATCAAGGTTGATAATCACAGACGTGATGACATCCAGCGCTTTCTCTGTAACCGGAGGGGACTTTGCTTTTTTTGCATCAATTTACCTCGAGCATAATACAGGTGTATGGGGGCAGTTTTATAATGCCGATATAAGATCTTCGCAACCCACAAGCTCGGCAACCTATAACAATGCATGGGATGCAGCCTATACAAACCTTTACAACCTGGGTATAGTACGTGATAAATGTTCTGCAGGTGGTTCAGAAGAGGGCAACTATCGCACCCTGGGTATTGCACAGATACTTACGGCATATAACCTGGCAATGCTGTCTGATGTGATGGGTGATATACCATGGACCGAAGCAATTCAACCCGGTGTGATATTTACTCCTGTCATGGACAGGCAGGAAGATATTTATAATGACATATTCAGCATGCTCGACGATGCTGTTGAAAACCTGAACAAGGGATCGATATATCCTTCTTTGGGGATTCAGGATCTGATATATGGAGGAAATACTGAGAAGTGGAAAAAATTCGCTTATGGTCTGAAAGCACGCTACAAAATGCGGTTATCATTAAAATCTCCTGCCTATTCTGAAGTTATCTCATTGGCCGATCAGTCTTTCACATCGATCGGTGAACAGGCTCAGTTCAATTATAACGGCAATACCTCGCAAAGTCCATTTTACTGCATGTTCCAGGATCGGGATTATTATGGTGCAAGTCAAAGCTTCCATAATAAATTGCTGGAGAGAAATGATCCCAGGGACGATCTTTTCTTTATGGTTCATCCCGATGCGGGAGGCAGCCTGGTATTTGCTCCGAATGGTACAGCTAACCAGGTGCAGGGTTATTATTCAATATCCGCGATAAGCATGGTTACTGCACCCACTTACCTTCTGAGTTATCATGAGATAGAGTTTCTGAAAGCAGAAGCATACGTCAGAACAGGCAACCTTGCTCTTGCCGATACTGCATTACGAAAAGCCGTGACAGCTGCATTTCAAAAAGTAAATATAGGATTGACAGCTGCTGAAGCCTTGAATTATTTCACCAGTAGTGTAAGGCCTAAGTTTATTGCAAATCCGTTGTCTGAAGTAATGAATCAGAAATACATTGCATTTTTCGAGGAAGAAGCTGTTGAGGCATATAACGATTACAGACGGTTAATGGCTATGGGTGATGATGTGATCAATCTTGACAATCCTTTGAATACCTCAAGGTTCCCATGGCGCTTTTCTTATGGATCCGAAGATGTGACTACAAACAAGTATGTACGTGATGCATATGGAGATGGCACTTATGTCTACAGTGAAAAAGTATGGTGGGCCGGAGGAACGCGATAAGCTTCCCCAGTTTCAGAGTTTAACAATTAAATAATTTAGAAATGAAAAATATAAGAACCTTAGGATGGATTTTCACACTGGTTACAATATTTATTGGTTGTGAGGAGCTTCCGGATCCTGCTGGTATAAGGGGCGTGGCAGTTGTGCCAGCCATTACCGATATTGATCCGGGAATTTTTAATTCAAAGGATCTAACGAATTCCTATGTTGAATTCGTGATAACTGTCCCTGCCGGTACCCGGCCGAAGAAGATCACAGTCGTGGGATCGTTCAAAGACAATTATGAAAGAGTGATAATAACCGAAGTTACATCGTTCCCGGCAACCGTCAGGATCTCATCTTCGGATGTCGCAAAAAAGCTCGGAATTTCCGTGGATCAGATAGCGAACGGTGATATCTTCACATTTGAACTCTTAACCATGGACAATGAAGTGACAACCCGTTCGACTGCCGTGTTGTTTGTTGCTGTAGCCTGTGGATATGATGTGAATCTGGCAACAGGCAGTTATCATTCTGTTTCACCTGACTGGGGTTCGGAAGGTAATATAACCCTTACTGCTGATCCGGGTGATCCTTACAAGATATATGTCTCGGGTCTTGAAGAAATAGAAGGTCTTGTTGAAGACCTCGGACCGCTTGAAATTAATATAGATCCGTCCACTTACAGTGTCACTGTTCCTGAAAAGGCCATATCTTCAGAAGCCTGGGGTTATGGATCGATATCCTATGCGGGTACCGGTGTATACAGTTCATGTGATGGAGCCTATACAATGTATTTTGATATTTCTCTTGGTTCTTTAGGCAACGTGGGTAAATATGGATTTACATTTACCAGAAATCCATAACGGGAATCACGAATTAAAATTGAAAGGGCTGAACTCAAAAAGAGTTCAGCCTCTTTTTTCCCCAGCCTCGGATGCTCGCTTCATTTTGTTAAGCAAATTTGAAAAAAAAATTACAAATCATAACTTTTCATTAGCGAAAAAATATATTTTTGCGATCTGCCGTGTGCCATACTTTAAAGATGGAAAAAGGAGTTTAAGAAATTCCAGGCAAATTATTAATTACCTAAACCAATATTTATGAAGAAACTTTTCCTGTTGTTTTTAGTAATCTGTAGTTTTTTGTCACTGGCAAACGGACAGCAAAAAACCATTACCGGAACTGTTACAGGCAGTGAGGATAATCTTCCCGTTGCAGGGGTGACTGTCCTTGTCAGAGGAACCACGACCGGAGTTTTAACCGACATTGACGGAAAATATCAGATCGTTGTTCCGGTGGGATCAACACTTGAATTCCGGTATGTGGGAATGAAGGCCAAAGAAATAGTGGTCGGATCATCAAACGTCTACGACATTTCACTGGAGCTGGAACAGATTGGTCTCGATGAAATTATGGTGGTTGGATATGGTACCCAGATCAAGTCAAAAGTATCGAGCAGTATCACAAAAGTAAGCGGTGAGAATCTGCGTAACTCACCTGTTGCAAGTGTTGAGCTTGCTCTGCAGGGGAAAAGTGCAGGAGTGTTTATCGAATCGCTGAATGGTAAAGTATCCGGTTCATCAAGGATGAGGATAAGGGGTGCTTCATCAGTAACAGCAGGAAACGAACCCCTTTATGTAATTGATGGAATACCGATTTCGACAGAAACTTTGAACCAGTCAGGAGCTGCAATAAATCCTATGGCCTCTTTCAACTTTAATGATGTTGAATCGGTAGAGATCCTTAAAGATGCAGCCTCTGCCGCTATTTTCGGTTCACGCGGGGCTAACGGCGTAGTAATTATTACAACCAAAAAGGGAATTTCAGGTGATACAAAACTTAATTTCAATCTGCAGAGAGGAATAAGTCAGGCATCGCACAGGCGGGAGTTTCTTAATTCAAAACAATATGTCAGCTATTTTGAAGAGGCCGCATATAACAGCGATCTTTATGAAGGGCTGGATCCTGTAAATAATCCTGATGAATATTCCGGTTCATGGCTTGAGTTCGTAAGAAAGCGTTTTGTAAGGTACTCAGGCTGGGCCACCTATAATGATCCTAACCTTGCAGTTGAAACAGACTGGCAGGATGAGGCTTTCCAGACCGGCAACATGCTTACTGCCGACTTATCAGCCCAGGGTGGAAATGATAAGCTTAAATTCTTTGCCAGCGGTTCTTACAGTAACCAGGAAGGAATACTTATTTCGAACGGACTGAAGAAAATATCGGGGAGACTGAATCTCGACAATAAAGTAAACAGATATGTTGATCTTGGATTATCTCTAAGCATAACCAAAACTATTATCGACCAGATTTCGGATGATAATGCATTTTCCACACCAATGCAGTTGGTTGCAATGGCTCCCATAACGCCTGTAAGAGATCTCGACGGTAAATTGTACGACAGGCCGGTCACTACCTATTATAACGGCCTTATTGATGTTGAAGAGGCATCGAGGGATATTTCAAATTTCAGAACTCTGGCAAACAGTTACCTTAACATTAAATTACACAAGACTCTGACCTGGAGAAATGAACTTGGCTTTGATCTTTACACCCTGAAAGAAAATGGCCGGTACGGTGAAAGAACAGACCAGGGCACCGGGGTCGGAGGCTATGCTTTTTCAAATTACGGAGAAAACCAGAACCTTTCAACCAAATCATACGTCGATTACCTTTCTTCATTCGGAGATTTTGGAGTAAGCGGGGTGCTGGGCGCCGAGTTTCAGCATACAACAATAGATAATACATGGGTTGAAGGACAGGAATTTCCGCTCGATGCACTTAAGACCCTGGCCAGCGCAGGACTTATAAGCGGCGGGTCATCCACCAGAACGGATTACAGCTTTCTCTCTTACTTTTCACGGATAAACCTCGATTATAGGGCTAAATATCTTTTTACCCTTGCAGCACGTGTCGACGGTTCTTCAAGGTTTGGCAAAAACTCCAGGTATGGAATTTTCCCGGCAGCTTCTGTCGGATGGGTATTGAGCAAAGAAGATTTTCTGATGAATAACAACACACTCAGTTACCTGAAAGTAAGAGCAAGCTATGGCCTTACTGGTAATGCAGGCATTGGTAATTTTGCACACCTGGGATTGTATGGTACCTCCAGCTATAATGGCACATCAGGTCTGATTCCGACCCAGATTGCCAACGAAGATCTTGGATGGGAATCTACGCGCCAGATGGATTTCGGGATTGATTTTGGTCTTCTCAGAAACAGAATTTCAGGAGAGATAGATTATTATCTTAAAAACACATCCGATCTTCTGCTCGATGTACCAGTCCCGGGAACTACAGGTTATACTGTTCAGACCCAGAATGTAGGATCCGTAAAAAACAGGGGATTTGAATTTGTACTTAACACAACCAATATGGCAGGCAAGTTCGAGTGGACATCGAGCTTCAACTTCTCATTTAACAAAAACCGGGTGACCAACCTTGGAGGACAGACAATTATTGATGAAGGAAGTTCCAGATACATGAACGTTGTAATGGTCGATCAGCCTCTTGGTGTGTTCTACGGTGCAGAGTATGCAGGAGTTGATCCCGCCAACGGAGATGCAATATGGTATGTCAATGAGAAAGACGACAATGGGAATATAATCAATCAAACAGCCACTACGAATGATTTTTCAGCTGCAAATTTTGTGGTTCTGGGAAATCCTAATCCTCCTGTTTTATTTGCCCTGACGAATACTTTATCTTACAAGGGTATCGGACTGACATTCACCTTCCAGGGTGTTAATGGCAATAAGATTCAGTTGGCAGGCGATTCCTATATGGCGGCAAATGCCACATGGTTCGATAACCAGACCACCGATCAGTTGAACAGCTGGAAAAAAGCAGGGGACATCACAAACATCCCTCAGGCACGCCTCGGTTACAGCAATGGCGATCAGGCACGTACCAGCCGGTATCTGTCCGACGGGGATTATATTAAACTCAGGTCGGCAATGCTTAGCTATGATCTTCCGAAATCGCTCGTAAGCAAACTCAGACTTAATGGATTAAGAATTTATATTCAGGGTCAGAACCTGCTGACTTTCACCAAATATATTGGTTGGGATCCTGAAGTCTCTGCCGACTTTGCAGTAAGTAATGTAAGATCCGGGCTGGATTTCTATTCAGCTCCGCAGCCGAGGACAATTCTTGCCGGTATCAGTATCAATTTATAACCTCAATAAAGTAAAATACTATGAAACGGATATATACAATAATAACTATAACAGCGTTGATGCTGGTTTTTGCAGCCTGCGATAAGCTTCTGGACCTGGAGCCATACCAGAGCATCAGCGAGGATATTTCCCTTGAGTCGGATCTGAATGTAAAGAAGGTTCTGAGCGGGGCCTACACCCAATTTGATGATGCATCTATTTACGGAGGTTGTATCCTGCGGAATGCAGAGCTTCTCGGCGCTGGTAATGAGTGCCTCTGGACCGGAACATATACCGGCCCGCGTCAGATATTCAACAAGCAGATGAATGCATCAAATGAGGATGCTACAGACCAGTGGCTCAACAGCTATGAAGTAATTAATATTGCAAACAATGTGCTCAGCGCTTTGGCTGTTGTGGATGAAGAGGACCGGGACCGTGTTGAGGGTGAGGCTCTTTTTCTTCGTAGTCTGATGTATTTCGATCTTGTAAGGTTCTTTGGCCAGCAATACAAGATTGGAGAAACCAACTCACAATACGGAGTACCGCTTGTCATCACTCCAACCCGGGGGATTGATGAGGGGAGCTTCGTCTCACGAAACACTGTTGAAGAAATTTATAATCAGGTAATAACAGATCTTGCTGCCGCTATCTCAAAACTCCCTGAAGAGAATGGGGTTTATGCCTCAAGCGGCGCTGCCAGCGCTTTACTTGCCAGGGTTTATCTCCAGAAAGGCGATTATGCGAAGGCAAGAGATGCTGCCAGCTCTGTCATTGAGTCGGGTGTTTATGAACTTCTACCCACTTATGCTGAAGTATTTAATAATGATGATAATACTTCTGAAGATATCTTTGCAACACAGATCACTTCCCAGGATCTTATGAGCTCAATGACAGAGTTCTTTTCAATACCGGAGTTCGGTGGGAGAGATGGTGATGTTGAAATTCTTGACGGCCATCTGAATCTATACTCTCCGGGCGACCTGAGAAAAGATCTGTTTTTCGACGGAAACGGTGGAATGAGATCAGGAAAATGGAACAACTTGTACGGGGTAGTTAATCTGATCCGCCTTGCTGAAATGTATCTTACCAGAGCCGAATGCAATATACGACTCAGCACAGCTATCGGAGACACGCCGGTTAATGATTTTAACGCAATCCATACCCGTGCGGGTCTCCCCGGAGCCCTGACTGTGACACTTGCAGATATTCTCCTTGAGAGAAGGCTTGAGTTGTCGTACGAAGGATTCAGAATTCATGATCAGCGCAGATTACAGGAAAGCATAGGTTCATTGCCCTATAATGATCCTAAACTTGTCTTCCCGGTGCCTGCAAGGGAAATTGAAGCTAATCCTGCTCTTGCTTCACAACAGAATGACGGGTATTAAAGGTATATTTTAAAGAGATTATTACTATTTTAAGGCATCAACAGTTGATTGTTTGGTGAATAAATTTATTTATCTTTGCACCCACAATTTTAAAAAGTAGGTTTAATAAAAGCGTAAAAATTAAATGTCAGTTAAAATCAGATTAGCTAGAAAAGGCCGCAAAAAACAGGCCTATTACCACATTGTGGTAGCAGATAGCAGGTCGCCACGGGATGGCAGATATATTGAAAAAATCGGAATGTACAATCCGCTTACTAACCCGGCTTCAGTCGAACTTGACTTCGATAAAGCCCTTGGTTGGCTGCAAAATGGCGCCTTACCTACCGAAACATGTAGAGCTATCCTTTCCTACAAGGGTGTCCTTATTAAAAAGCATCTTCTTGAAGGCGTAAAAAAAGGCGCCTTCGATGATACAGAAGCCACCCGTCGCTTTGAAGAGTGGATGAAACAGAATGATGCTAAAATTGAAGAAAAGAAATCAGGCCTGGAAAAATCGCAGGATGATGAACTTAGTAAGCGAATTAATGCCGAGAAGAAAATAAACGAGGCAAGAGCAGCCAGACTGGCAAAGAAACAGGCAGCGCTTGTGGCAAAAGAAAAAGCAGATAGTCAGCCAGAGGAACCGGCAGCTGAAGTTCAGACTCCTGAAGTACAGAACGAAACCCCTGTTGCAGAAAGTGATGCTACTCCTGAGACGGAAGCCCAGGCTTAGTCAGGAAACAACTGAAATGTCCTGAGGATCGGAGATCCCATGTCATATAGAAATCAAATA
>CAYPKL010000039.1:0-6314 GCA_964411285.1 uncultured Rikenellaceae bacterium | reverse complement strand
ACTTATCTCCTCTTTAAAAGCAGATTCAAGTTCATCTTTCAGATGTGTTACAAATTCGGTCACCCATCCGTCATATTTATTGTCTTTCTGGCGGTAACTGATGAATATATCGTAATTATATCCTTCCAGTATGCTTGACATTACGTACCTGTTTATTTTATCATCAGGTCAGGTCTTACAAATTGAATTATAAAATTACACCATCTGTAAGGCAAAGTCAAGTGACTGTCAGTTTATTATAATAAAACGGTCTGACTGCAGATAATAACAGTTTTTCCGCTCAGCATTATGCAAGCAGCCATTTGAGTATATGATCATGGCTAATGACGGGGATTGACAAAAGAAAATTGACTTATGGATTCAGATTAATTAGGACCAGGTATGGATTGAGGTGAAATTGTTGAAAACTTGACCTTTTATGTTATTAACTACAAATTATCGTAAAGTTACTATTCCTAATTTTGGTGCGGGTCAGCATCCTTCACACTTGACCTATTCAGGAAATTTTCTCACATACATTGACTAATACTAAAAACGGATGCTGACCTTTTTTATTATAACGAAAGCAGGTATGGGGATATTATTCAAAACTTTATGCATTACTACATTCCTGATAACAATATTTTTTCTGTTAATCCGTTAAAAGAGTATCTGTAGGAAAGTTTAACTTTTTAAACAAAGATTAAAACTATGGAAACAAATTATTCAAACAGGATCGTCAATGTAAGCGATTACAAAATCAGCCTTGCAAAACTCATGGAAGAAAATCACAGGAAAATGCTGGAAAGCAACCAGAAGTTACAGACCCAGAAAAAAAAGCCTGAAAGCCAGAAACAGGAAGCAACAAGCTTTGTTTGTGACTGGCAGACAATTTAATGTCGGTAGAAACTGCTTTTTCAGATAAAATTTCTTAACCCTGGTCCCAATCTGATATTACAGTAATTAATTATCATTTAATAACCTAATTGTTATAAATAGCTGGCCTGCATGTCAGCTATTTTTTTTTGTGATCTGGTACAAAAAAGAGGCTGCCTTTTCAAGACAGCCTCCAATGTTTTTAAATTAATTAAATATCCTTCTATTTCACACACCTGACAGATTTTCCTGCCTGCTTTTCAACAGCACCTCTGTAAACAGCTGCATTTGTGTCATCAAGCCTGCGGAACCACGATCTTGGTGCATCGGTCTCAGTGGCAGTCCAGAAGAAAGTATACGTAGTCTGTCCCTGGAATGTACCATCAGAGAAATACCGGTAACCTGCAGGAAGGGCGGTGAAACCGCTTGTGTTGGTGCCATTTCCCGTATTCCAGCCGCTGGTGCTCTTCATTTCAGTACCTTCCGTGGTACCTCTGAAGCCATAGTTATTGACATCAGCTGAAGCTATCCCGAGAAACATTTCGAGGGTAGCAAAGTCAGCATCAGTTGGAACATGCCATCCTGTCGGACACAATTTGTCTGAATTAACTGCAAACCAGTTATATAATGCACCAAAAGTGCTCTTGTAACCGGAATTGTTTGAATACCAGCTGTAGGCATGAGCGGTGGCAGTACTCCATAACGTATTATCGGTTATATTTGGAATGTCAGCATTATCATTGTATTTGGTGGTCCTTAAATTTTCTGTCATCCAGGTCTGAGTTCCTATTGAAGCAACATGATAAACGTTACCATCAGCATCTCCCAGAAGAGTGAAGAAAGTAAGCGGAGAACCATAAGCTGTCCCGGCACTATTTGTTGCATATGCTCTGACATAGTATAATGTACCTGCAGTTAATCCTGTCAGGTTGCTGGTAAATGCACCTGTTCCGGTACCATCAGAAGAAAATGAGCCTGCAATTGTCGGATTTGCACTTGTTCCCCAGCATATTCCTCTTGCTGTTATTGTGCCTCCGCCGGCGGAAGTTACATTACCACCCGATACAGCTGTGGCAATGCCCGGTGAAGAAATTGCAGCAGTTGTAACAGTAGGTACTACAACCGATCCTGAAGTAAAGGAGATTTCGTTACCATAAGCAGTACCAATACTGTTTGTAGCATACGCCCTTACATAATAGCGGGTACCTGAAGTCAATCCGGTTATGCTGCTCGTGAAGGTTCCGCTTCCGCTTCCATCACTTGTATGCGATCCTGTTGCTACCGGTTCTGTTGTCGTGCTCCAGCAAACTCCTCTCGCTGTTACTGCTGCACCTCCGTTTGAAGTTATGTTACCACCTGAAGAAGCTGTTGTTTGATCAATATTTGAAGCTGCAGTTGTGGTAAGGCTCGGAACAACAGCCAGAGTAGTTACAGTTATGTCGTTGCCATAAGCAGTTCCTGCGCTATTTGTTGCAAATGCCCTTACATGATATGTTGTACCAGGAAGCAAACCTGTAATACTGCTCGTAAAAGTACCTGTTCCTGTTCCGTTTGAAGTCTGGTTGGCAGTGCCTATTACCGGATTTGCAGCTGCACCCCAGCAAACACCCCTGGCGGTTACGTTTCCTCCTCCGTCGAGCGTAATATTACCTCCTGAGGTCGCTGTTGTTGAAGCGATAGCGGTGGCTGCAGTTGTTGTCAGTGTCGCGACAACTATCTGACCGGTCTTAAAAGATATTTCATTTCCGTAAGCAGTGCCAATACTATTGGTTGCAAAGGCTCTTACATAATAGGTGGTGTTTGCGGCAAGGCTGGCAAGACTGCTTGTAAAGCTGCCTGTTCCGGTACCATCGCTGGTATGGGATCCTGTAGCCACTGGTCCTGTTGCCGTGCTCCAGCAAACGCCTCTTGCTGTTACAGCTGAACCTCCGTCAGCCGTCACATTACCTCCTGTGGCAGCAGTAGTTGTAGTAATTGCAGAAGCTGCGGTTGTTGTAAGAGTCGGAACAACTGCAAGAGTTGTAAATGTCAGATCGTTTCCATAAGCGGTACCTGCAACATTGGTTGCATAAGCCCTGATATGGTACAAAGTTCCGGGAAGCAGTCCTGTTATGCTACTGGTAAATATACCTGTTCCCGTTGCATCAGAGGTTTTGTTATCAGCAGTGGTCGGATTTGCTGAAGTTGACCAGCACACCCCCCTTGCAGTAATATCACCACCTCCGTTAGCAGAAATATTTCCTCCTGCCGTCGCAGTAGTTGAAAGAATTGCTGAAGCTGCTGTAGTGGTCAGCGTTGCGACAACTATCTGGCTTGTGGTAAATGATAACTCATTACCATAAGCAGTTCCTTCACTGTTGGTAGCATAGGCCCTTACATAATACATGGTATTGGGAGTCAGCCCGGTCAGACTGCTTACGAAAGCACCTGTACCGGTACCATCAGTTGTTTTTGATCCTGTAATGACAGGTTTCGTAGCTGTTCCCCAGCAAATCCCTTTAGCAGTAACCTCAGCACCACCATCAGCGGTGACATTTCCTCCTGAAGTTGCAGTACTTACTGTTATTTCAGTAACAGCAGCCGTTGTCAATGTTGGAGGATCCGGTTTTTTCTTACACCCGTGGAGTAAAGCAATCCCGGAAACCAAACAAATAACAAGTAACAATTTAAAGATCTTTTTCATGATAACTTTTTTGTTTAAAATCAATATTATGTCTATTCAATAATTATGAATTATGAATTAATATGATAACGATATAATCAAAAGGTTATTATATTACTCCGGCCGAAAATAGAATTAAATTGGAAACAGCCCGGATGTTTAGTTTTCTATCTTATAAACAGAGATGATTAGTTTTTAACACACCTTATAAATTTCCCTCCTCTGATTGAAGTTGCAGCTCTGTAAATATCCGTGTTAGGGCCGTCTAATCTTCGGTACCAGGCAATATCAGGACTACTGAGCGAGGAGGTCCACCAATATGCCAATGATCCGAATGAATAAAAAATTCCATCAGCAGCATACCTGTATCCACCAGGTAAAGCTGAAAATCCACTTGTATTTGTTCCGTTTTCCCCGGTTGCCCAACCAGTTGTTGTTTTCAACTCGGAACCTTCATTTGTACCTCTCCAACCCCAGACATCAATTACTGCTGAAGATACGCCAAGGTATAGTTCCATAGTCTTATATTCATCATCACTGGGCACATGCCAGCCTGACGGACAAAGTTTTCCATCACTTACCGTAATCCAGTTATATAAAGCTCCGTACGTGTTTTTATAACTAATATTATTTCCGTACCAGCTGTAGGCCATAGTGGTAAGTGTGGTCCAGGCTGTGTTATCTGTTACATTAGGTATGTCAACATTATCAGTGTTCTTTGTAGTTCTCAGATTTTCCGCCATCCACAACTGGTTCCCAATCTTAACTGTCCTGTAGGTATTTCCATCAATATCCGCTATTGATGAGCTGAACTCAACCTGAGAACCATAGCTTGTCCCTGCACTGTTTGTTGCATAGGCTCTGACATAATATGTTGTTCCATTTGTTAATCCTGAGATGTTACTTGTAAAGCTTCCTGTACCGGTTCCGTCCGATGAGTGAGAACCGGAGAGGGTCGGATTTAAAGAAGTACTCCAGCATACCCCTCTCGCGGTAATTGACCCGCCACCAGCCGAAGTAATATTGCCGCCTGAAATTGCTGAAGTCAGAGTAACCGCTGAAATACCTGAGGTGGTAATCACAGGTACGGTAACTGTCGTGGCTGTAAATGATACCTGGTTGCCATATGCAGTTCCAATGCTATTTGTTGCATATGCTCTGACATAATAAAGTGTCCCTGCAGTTAATCCGGTTATGCTGCTGGTAAATACACCGCTGCCATTGCCATCGCTGGTATGAGAACCCGAAATTGTCGGTGATGCTGAAGTTCCCCAGCAAACTCCCCTTACAGTAACTGATGACCCTCCGTTAGAGCTGATATTGCCTCCTGAGACTGCTGTGCTCTGAGTAATAGAGGTAACTGCTGTGGTGGTCAGTGTCGGGACAACAGCTGTTGTATTAAAAGTAAGCTCATTACCATAAGCGGTACCTGCACTGTTAGTTGCATATGCTCTGATATAATAGGTTGTCCCTCCCTGTAATCCGGTCAG
Source organism: uncultured Rikenellaceae bacterium (assembly GCA_964411285.1). Taxonomy (GTDB): domain Bacteria; phylum Bacteroidota; class Bacteroidia; order Bacteroidales; family VadinHA17; genus LD21. The sequence goes on along the minus strand of CAYPKL010000039.1, from coordinate 1,307 downwards.
GTTGCTTGAAAAAGTTCCTGTTCCTGTGCCATCGGATGTTTTACTTCCGGCTGTGGTTGGATTGGCACTTGTCGACCAGCACACACCTCTTACGGTTATTGTTCCTCCGCCGGCTGATGTAATGTTTCCCCCTGAAACCGCAGTCGTCGTAGTAATCGAGGAAGCAGCTGTTGTTGACAGTGATGCGACAACTATTGGATTCGTATCAAATGATATTTCGTTACCGTAGGCTGTACCTGCTGAATTGGTAGCATATGACCTGACATAATATTTTGTACTAGGCTGTAAACCGGTCAGATTACTTGAAAAGGCTCCCGATCCGCTGCCATCAGTTGTATGTGAATCCGAAACTATTGGATTACTGCTGGTTTTCCAACAAATACCCCGTGATGTTACTGCAGCACCGCCATTATTTGATATATTACCACCTGACACGGCTGAATTCGAAGTTATTCCTGAAATTGCCGTTGTGGTTAATGCCGGAGTGTTTGCACTCGTCGTAAAAGTCTGCTCATTGCCATAGGCTGTGCCTGCGGAGTTAATTGCATAAGCTCTCACGTAGTATAGGGTACCGGGTAATAATCCTGTAAGGCTACTTGTGTAGTTTCCATTACCATTTCCCTCGGAAGTCTTACTATTGCTTGTCGTAGGATTAGAAGCTGTTCCCCAGCATACACCTTTTGCCGTGACCGTTCCACCTCCATCAGATGTAATTGCTCCGCCACTGATTGCAGATGTCGGAGTAATTGAGGTAACGGTATTTGTTGATAGTGTTGCTACAACAATAGGATTGGTAGTAAATGTGACTTCATTACCATAAGCAGTACCGACACTATTGGTAGCGTAAGCCCTTACATAATAAACAGTATTGGGTGATAATCCATCCAAATTGCTTTCAAAGACGCCTGCCCCGTTTCCATCAGATGTATGAGAATTTGAACTGACCGGATTTTTTACAGTATTCCAGCAAATACCTCTCATTGTCACCTCAGCCCTGCCGTCAGATGTTATATTTCCACCGGAAGATGCTGTATTGATTGTTATTCCGGAAATTGTTGTGGTTGTCAGTGTCGGCAGATCAGGTTTCTTTTTACAACCTGAAAGTGATACTATTCCGATTATTGCAATGATCACTGGAATCGATAAAGGAAAACGGTTTCTTTTCATTTAAGTATGAATTTTATTATCATTATTTAAAACAAGTTCTTCTGGAATGTTTTTTTAGTTGTTCAGTTAAAATAAACTTTAGTTTTAACAAATTATTATATTTTGTATGTAATAATCGACATTTATATTATCGCCAAAAA
>CAYPKL010000038.1:0-8850 GCA_964411285.1 uncultured Rikenellaceae bacterium | reverse complement strand
AGCGCTACCGGTATATGTCCGGCACGCTGAAAATGAACAAGGAGCATCACCTGTACCATATGACCGATATGCAGAGAATCGGCTGTGGGATCAAATCCTATGTACCCGGTTGCAGTCTCTTTTTCTAATAGTTCTTCGGTTCCGGGCATAATATCGTGTACCATGCCCCTCCATTTAAGTTCTTCAACAAAATTCATGATTCCATTTTATTTCCGGACTGCAAATATAGCAAAGAGGGTTAAATCAGAGTACCTTCCGGCTTCTTTTTAAACCTGTCAAAGCTTTTATCAAAGGTTCCCTCCCCTATTACCGGGAAAATTGCCGGGGCAATATCGGCAATAGGATTATAAAATCTCGATTGTTCAATTTTTTCTTTCGGAAGGAATGGATGTTTTGCATCAATAGCATTCAGAATAACAAAAATCACACTGAGTATAAGCGCTGTTTTAAATAGTCCGAAAACTATTCCGATAAGCCGGTTCAAAAACCCCAGCGCCATTGTGTCGACAAATTTATCGACGATCAAACCTACAAAATGGACAAGAACGACAATTACTATGAAGGTTATAATAAAAGCAATGATCCCTACGTATCTCCCTGTCATGTCGAAATAATCATAAAGCTTGGCAGCTGTTAAGGCAGAAAATTTTATTGCGCCCCAGATACCGAGAATAAGGGCGAGAAGGGCGGCGAACTCCTTAATGAAACCATCCGTAAATCCACGTGCCACTCCGAGTACAAGAAGCACAATGATTATGAAATCAATATAATTCATGGCTTGTCAATTTAGAGTATGAATTTATGAAAGATTGCGGATTAAACAAGGTGAAATAATCATAACTTTATGTATTAATTTAAGCTTTCCAATATTCCCAAAATCATTAATAAATACAAACATGCCAGTTACAAATAATTCACGCCGTGATTTTCTCAAAAGAGCAGCAATAGCTGCAGCCGGAATAACAATTATTCCCAGCCATGCGGTGAGCGGTCTGGGTCATAAGGCTCCCAGCGACAAGCTGAACATTGCCGGTGTGGGTATCGGAGGGAAAGGGCATCCTAATCTGGTGGGCATGGCCACTGAAAATATTGTTGCATTATGCGATGTAGACTGGAAATATGCGGATAAGTGTTTCAGAGAGTTTCCGGGTGCAAAACGTTACCGCGACTGGAGGAAGATGTTCGATGAAATGGGCAGATCAATTGATGCCGTAATGGTTGCCACTGCTGACCACACTCATGCCGGCGCCGCCGCCACTGCACTCTCGCTCGGGAAACATGTATATTGCCAGAAACCATTAACTCATTCAATTTATGAATCGCGGTTATTAACCAGGCTTGCTGCCAAACATAAAGTCGCAACTCAGATGGGAAACCAGGGTAACTCCGGTGATGGGGTCCGCCAGCTATGTGAATGGATCTGGAACGGGGAGATAGGAGAAATAAGGGAAGTGCACACCTGGACTGACCGTCCGATATGGCCGCAGGGTATTGAACGGCCTGCAAAGGTGATGCCTGTTCCCAAAACACTCGACTGGGACCTGTTTATCGGCCCGGCGCCGGTGCGGCCATTCAACGAGATTTACACACCCTGGAACTGGCGAGGCTGGTGGGACTTTGGAACCGGCGCTTTCGGCGATATGGCCTGCCATATACTCGATCCGGTTTATCAGTCGCTGAAGCTGGGATACCCTGAAAAAGTACGTGGAAGTTCAACCGCTTTCAATACTGATTCTGCTCCCCAGGCGGAGAGTGTGGAGTTTTCATTTCCGGCACGTGATAATCTGCCCCGGTTGGCAATGCCTCCGGTGAGAGTCTACTGGTACGACGGAGGTTTATACCCGGTATTCTCCGACCTGCTTCCCGAAGGTCAAAACCTGATGGCTGACGGTCTCGGCGGTTGTATCTTTGTCGGTTCCAAAGACACTCTTATCTGCGGCTGCGGTGGTTTTAACAGCCGCCTGGTTTCAGGTCGTGTTCCGGAAATAAAACCTTACCTGCGGCGTATTCAGGGTGCTGTCGGTTATGTCGACGGGCCTCATGAGCAGGATTGGATCAGAGCATGCAAAGAGCCTCCTGAAAGCAGGGTGGAATCCACTTCAAATTTCAAATATTCAGGACCTTTTAATGAGATGGTGCTCCTGGGAGTGCTAGCCATCCGCCTGCAATCACTGAATAAATCGCTTAAGTGGGATGGAGAAAAAATGAGATTTACAAACATCTCAGAATCGGACGTATTGAAGATTGTTACTTCTGATGAATTCAAAATAATCGACGGTCATCCAAATTTCAATACTCAGTATGCAAGCTTTAACGCGCTGGAAGCTGCCGGTGAATATATTAAACACACTTACAGGCAGGGCTGGAGTCTGCCTGATATGCCTGTTTAAAGTTTAAACCTATTTGGTGTCGACCATTATGGGAAGGCCCTTCCCGTTGGTCATTAAGATAAGTTTTGAATTGGGAGAAGCTGAAATAGCCTTGATCATCTCATATTGCAAAAGACGGTCGCTCAGCCCTGAACTTAATATTTTCTGATAATCCGCTATCCCCTGTGCCTCAACTCTTTTGCGTTCAGCCTCCTGTCTTTCCTTCTGAAGAACAAATGTCATCTTCTGGGCTTCCTGTTCAGCATTGATCTTTGATTCAATGGCTGCTTTTACCGACTCAGGCAGAGTCAGATTCCTTACTAAAAGCTGTTCAAGCATAAGTCCTCTATCCCTGAAGTTTGATTCGATGGATTTAAAAATACGGTCCTGAAATTCTTCTCTTTTAGAGGAGAATAATGCAACAGCATCATAGTAAACAGCATTATCCCTTATCCCCGTCCTGCATATCGGGCGAACGATAACATTCCTGTAATCGGTTCCGACTTCTTTAAGTATCCTGGGAGCTTCCGCCGGGACAACCTTATACAGGACGGTCAGATCGACAATCACCTCCAATCCGTCTGCCGATAAAACCCGGATGGCGTCATCTGTACGTACTGTACCTTCATCATGAATTCCTGACATTGTATAATTCTCTGTTTTTATGTCGAACATTACTACCTTGACTAACGGGTTAATAACATTCAATCCGCTCTCAAGAGTATTATTGCTCACTTTTCCAAAAAGCTTCTGCACTCCGACCGTCCCCGGCTCGATCTGTACTACAGATGCAAATGACAGTAATATGAAAAATATGGCCACAGCAGTAACGATGATTCTGGATTTGTGAAACCGTAGATAAGGTACCGTTCTTACGGCAATAAGCGTAATAATGAGGATAATGGTTCCCAGTATAATTAATGTCATGGCTTTACTTTTTTTAGGGTTTATAACATTTGGATGATATCAAGTACTAAGGTAATCAGAAAAATGATATTATATCAATATCTACCTGTGGATCAAAAAAATCACTGTTCATATATTTCAAAATAGAAATTAGTAGTTGTTTTGTTGCCGGTCTTTGATCGAGGCTGTCTTTCATGTTTATGCTGCAAACAAGAAGCTTGCCGCTGCCACTTTTTGCTTCAAAAGCCAGCGCCAGTCTTCTGTTCTCAAACCAGGTATCAATTGGCTGGATCAGAGGCTTAAGTTCAGGCGGCAGATCGTCAATTATCATTGCCTGTGAGTGTGTGACAGGATCCCACCATTGCCAGTTGCTATGATATTCTGTTGGAAATTCTTTGAATACCTGGTGCTCCGGATCGCAAAGTATGCCAAGAGTATGAGGAGGCTGGTTATTTGTCCAAGCCGTATTCCAGAAAATGCTGGAGAATCCGATTGCCACCTGTGCTCCCTTTGTTTTTCCTACCTTGCCGTAATTAAGCAGTAGCACCGATCCCCCTTTTTGAAGATGATCTTTGGTTCCGGCGTCAATTTTATCTGTAATAATTACTTTCCCCGGATCGATTTTACTAACTTCGGGATAAACCCAGAAATCCCACCTGTTAATAAACAGGGTATTTTTTACGGATACTTCAAGGGTAAGCTTCTGCGGAGTTTTTATGGCTGAAAGATCCATCGAAACTGATCCTGCAGGTATGCAATTTCCGATCGCGATCTCACTGATTATTGTACTATCCTTGCGGAGTATTTGTGAATCTTTATCTAAAATTCTTGAGATAACAACCGCATTATTTAATGGAGAAGGGCCGAAATGTGATATTTCAATGCCGGCTTTAAAAGACTCTTTATTTGAATAGATCATCTTCTCCATTCTTGCCAGAGGAACGGTCTGGCTGCAGAACATTCTGAACTCTTCCGGAGTTACATATCCCTTTGATTCAAAAAAGGGATTCAGGATGCCGACAAGCGCTGTTCCCTGACCCGGGAAATCATGAAGCTGAAGGATCTGAAATCCTGCGAATCCAGGGGTTCGCAAAGCAGCTTCAATTTCAGCTTTATAGCATAGGACCTGAAGTTTGCCCGAGGCCATAAGAAAATCTTCAGCCTGATCACCAATGTTGTTTTCAACGAGGGTTTCCCTGAAAATCTCAAAATTGGTGGGTTTTAAAACGCCTGTATATTTTTCAATCTCTTTGAAATCCGGATAAACACACCATTGACCTATTTCATGACTTACAGTTGGTATTTTATACCGTGAAATAATATCACGGTAGTCAAACATAGTCTGGGGGGGCATGCCATTTATTATACTTTTCAAACCCTGTCCCCATTGCTGAATCCTTGGCTCCGGTGTCAGGTTGTAATCATTTTCAGGTATTACGGGCCATGCTGCTGCAGAAGTATAAACCCGCCTGTCATCTTTTGCCTTCCAGTATTTCAAAAGCTTCCCAAGATATTCAGCCTGATTGTCTCCCGCCGGCTCATTGCCATAGGCAAGCATGCAGAAAGAAGGGTGATTCCCATATTCCTTTGATATCCTGTCACTCTCCTCATAAATGAATTTGTCAACTGATCTTCCGTCACCGATGGAGGTACCCTGGTTAGCCCAGGAGCTGCATTCTACATGAAAATAGATCCCCAGCCTGTCTGCCGCAATGAATGCTGCTTCGGGCGGACAGAAAGAATGAAACCGTACATGATTAAGGCCGTGATCCTTGCAGGCCTGAAGCACTTTCTCCCATGATTTAACATCTGAAGGCGGATATCCTGTAAGAGGAAAAATGCAACATTCAGTCGTCCCACGAAGGAAAACCGGTTGGCCATTGATCTCAAACTTTGTCCCCTTACCCTTAAATTCACGCATTCCAAAATCAACTGCTTGATGGTCAATAATTTTACCATCTTCTTTCAGACCAACTGATAACTTATACAAAGCCGGTGAAAATTCACTCCATAACTGAACATCCGGCATTTTATAATCAAGGACCAACTGCTCTTCTCCTGATTTTGTAACAATTGTTACAATTTTGTTCGCCATTTTCTGATTTTCAGGTGAATTAAAACTCTGTGTCTGAATTATCAGTTTACCCTTAAAATCAATATTACCATGATTCTTAATGTTCACAATGACCTTTGCAACTTTGTTCTGAATATCGGGAAATACCTTAATATCCTCAATATATACTTTTGGAGTTACGACCAGATTAATTAACCCGGTTATCCCGTTCCAGTTCGACTGAGTATGATCGCTGACACTGTGTGAATTAACTCCAACAGGAATAATCATTCTGTTATCAATTCTTATGCTGATCCGGTTCCTCCCCGGATTCAGAAAATCAGTCAGATCATATTCATGAGGAGATGCAAGGCTGTTCTGAGAGCCTGCTGACTTACCATTTACAAAAACAGTTGACTCCCAATGACATCTTTCAAGGAACAGGAAAATGCGTTTTCCGTACCATCCGTCAGGTATCTCAACATCCTTCTGGTACCAGGCCGGACCTTTATAGTATGCCACGGGCTTGAGCCAGAAAGGGATTTTTATGTTTCCCGGCTGACGGTATTTTTCATATTTCTTATCAGTAAAATAAGATTTGTCAACAATATCACCGGTCCAGCTGGTATTAACTCCCACTTCATTTCCTTTCCCGTTTTCAGCCATCGATCCCGGAAGAAGAACAGTTTCATTAAACTCATCAGTGAACCATTTCTGTTCAATCCCCTGGTCAAGAGAGTCGATCCTGAATTTCCACTCACCGGCAAGTGATAAGCTTTCTCTTTCCATTGAGTGACGGCCTGCGCAACTGGTTGCAATAAGCAGCAGAAAAATAAGTTTTTTCATTTTAATATCTTTATCATTTATCGAAATAAGATAGGGATCATTTTAAATTTGTAAGGCTGAGCATCTTCTCACCATATTGATCCCATAATTCCCTGGCCAGCTCAATTGAATTCCCCGATGGAACTGCAATAATAATCTCTTCGCGAAGGTCAACCCAGCTTTTTTCCCAGATTTTGATATCCTTAATAAAATTCTCATAATCAAGTTTCTCTCCTCCCGAAATCTCACCCCGCATTGATTTAAAGAATTTGTCCCATCGCGGCAGGTAATAGCTGCTGTACATCCCTGCCCAGTCTTTCAGCGCATAACCATACAGGATTTCTCCTCCCCAGATTGTAATTATTGCCCTGGCATTCCATTCATATAGTTTCTCTTCCTGAACATTTGTAGCATGTTTTCTGCTGTCTGCCAACCATTTACCTAATAAAAACTCTTCACGGGTTCCCATTAATTGTTCCAGCTTAAGAGAAAGATCTGTAAATTCCTTTACCGACTCATCAAATTTCCTGATGTTTTTATCGTGCCAGGCTGCAGTTATCTCATTTAATAAATGCCCGGCATACTGGCCGAATACCTGTCTGAACAGGTTCACAACGTCATATTGAAAAGCATCGGAGTTTTTTAGTTCATCCGTAACTTCAAGAAGGCTCTTAGCGCCCAGTACCGAAGCCGCTGATGGCAGGATATCTTTTTCGGACAAATGAGGTCTGTCGTTTATCGGATTGCGTTCAAAAAGCCCGCTGCTTGTATAGTAATAGCTAAAAATATATCCCCAGGCGTCGGTGACTTTCTTGCTGGTATTCCCGTATCGTGATTTCAGGTATTTTTCTTTCCATTCATCCAGATCAGGCACTTTGTCTTCCCACATCATATCTGCAACAAGCTGATAGGTTACGGGATTATAATCAAGGCCCTCATTCATTAATCCCATACCCGACAGATTACCTTTTTCCGGAAATGACAAGGCTTTATTATAGTTTTCGGTAATCTGGGGCAATCCCCCGAACATACTTACGTTGTCGCCAAAATTTGATATTACCGACCAGATCCATGGTTTGCCATACCACCCTTTATGTTTATGCCACCCTGTTAACTCCCACGATTCACCCATAAGTTCCAGCGCCAGCATCCTGTTGTCAGGCGCTCCGTCGAAATATGCCTTTGTCCTTTCATCGGTCCAGTAGGTAATTTCCCTGAACGGCCAGGTCTGGATCACCCAGATCCCTTCAGGATCTGCCTGATCAACTGCGGAAAAAATTGTTTTACTCATATTTTTCAAATACGATGTATCTTCCCTGGCTGGTGTCATTTCAATGAACTGATCGATCATGTAATAATGGTCCGTTCCATACTCTGTTTTCAGTCCGGAAATAAATTCCTTTCCGATAGTAGTAAACAAAGAGTCTTCCCAGTCCAGAAGAAAAGTCTCAGGAAAATCGAGCCATTTCAGCTTTGTAAATTTCAGCCCGGGATTTTTTTTAATCAGAGCTGGCGGAACATGACCTGTAAATCCCTGAAGGACGGGGGTCATGCCAAGGTGCCGCTCACGTTCAAGTATTTTCTTCTGCAGCACATTTTCATTTTCGATCCACGACTGGGGCAATGGCCCTGCAAATCCGTCAATGCAGCCCATCCTGCCGAAAGCATTGTAAGCAGGACCTACAAAAAAGTCCTTCAGGTCCTCTTTGGTTATTCCATGCTTTTCGTAAACCCGTTGCCATATGATCTCCTGGCCCATTGGTGCAAGCGGCATATTAATTCCGTTAAGGGCCATCCAGTCGATCATCTTTTCCCATTGTTCCCAATCCCAGAAAGCCATTGAATAGGAAAATGTACAATAGTTGAAAATGTACCTGTACGTACAGGGAGAAACTTTCCTGATCCTCCTGAAGTTCCGCGGAAGTTCATTTTTTAATTCCATATTATTGCCGCATCTCCAATTGTAAGACGCATTGCAGAAATTTTTAAGGTAGTAGTTGAATCCGCTGCAGATTGCTACTCCGGAAGAACCTCTTATTATTATCTTCTTTTTGCCTGCCTCTATCTCAAAAACATCATTTTTACCTTCTTTTTCAATTAATTTCAGAACAAACTGATCTGCATAGTCAGGCAATACTCTTCCAATCACACCTGAAGCTTCCTGGACCTGCCTGTTTTTTGAATTTTTTAAGATCAGTAACAGGGAAACAATGATGCCTGTCAGTAGAATGCCGGAGTAAAAAAGTATCTTTTTCATCATAATATAATTTTGATTTTAATGGTATGATGGAACCCACATGTTGATAAAATTATATTTATAAGTGTTTGTGTTATCATAACATGTGGGGTTCATCATATCTGCTTGTTTAAACCATATTTATGCTTTAGTCTGTTAACTACAGAATCATTGTTCAGCTGACATTAAAGTATCTCTTTATCGTGAAGTTTTGCAGAAAATAAAACAACGGACAGCAATCAGGAAACTACAGCAACTTCATGATCTGACACCGAATCAATCTCAAATCTGCTCCATCCTTCATCACTTTTGGCTGAGATCTTTCTACCGGCTACAAGCAATTGAACATTACTTCCATTAACACCCTCAGGAACTTTTACTTTTAATTTCAACGGACCAACTGGAATAAGTTCATCCACAGGCTGTCTCCATGTGGCTGCATTTGTCAGATTAACCAGGTG
>CAYPKL010000037.1:0-3133 GCA_964411285.1 uncultured Rikenellaceae bacterium | reverse complement strand
CTTTTTGGGTGGAAGATGGGATTCGAACCCACGACCTTCGGAACCACAATCCGACGTTCTAACCAACTGAACTACATCCACCGTTTAAGGCTTGCAAAATAAGCCCAAAAATTCCATATCGCAAAATTTTAATTTTATTTTCTGCATCGATCATTCAATTGCTATCTTTGGACCGGTTCATAACTTAATGGACCTTCCTGCACAATTTTGTTAGAAATGCCATGTTATCAGGAAGAACTTTAAGTACATATTTCCCGGGATTGAGAAGGATAAAACTGATAGACAATATTTCAGGTTTACAGCTTTTCCAGCTGATGAAATTTACCATCTTCCTGATCATAAGCATTGTATTTACTAAAAGTCATCTTACCCGCGCAGAAATTGGTTCCTGGGAAATGTTCCTGTTTATTTCGGGCCTCGTCAGTTTCTTCTGGGTTACAGGAATAATTCAATCGCTCCTGCCCCTTTACCACCGTAACAGAACTTACCGTAAAATCGGCGATAACGGTGAAGGAAAATCGCCTGAAATATTCAATGCTTTTTTGCTGTTATGTTTCTTCAGTCTTCTCTTCTTTACTATCGGCCACACAATAAAAAACAGCTTCTCGGTTTTTCATTTCTCGGGCAATGTACCTTACCTGAACCTTCTTCTCCTGTATCTGCTGTTAAGTAATCCCGTTTGCCTGATAGAATATATTTACCTTCTTAATAACCGTTCATACAGGATTTTCCAGTATGGAGTGTATACATTTTCACTTCAGCTTATTCTTGTTATTGCTCCCATTATTCTGGGGAAGGATATAATATGGTCAATTTACGGGTTGCTGGCTGTTACAGGGGTAAGATGGGTATGGCTTCTTATATTGCTGAAAAGGTACACCGAGATGACAATATCTTATAAGTTCATAAAAGAGCATTTGTACCTTGGATTTCCATTGATAGTTACTTCCCTTATAAGCGGATCGGCACAATATACCGATGGTGTAATCATATCGGCCGTTTACCGCGATCCTGGAATGTTTGCCTGGTTCCGCTACGGTGCAAAGGAATTCCCCCTGGTACTTATGCTGGCAAACGGCTTAAGCACTGCAATGTTACCGGAATTTTCAACAAGGTCAAGAATGAAAGAATCGCTTGCCAAGATCAAATTTAAATCCCGGAGGCTGATGCATATCTGTTTCCCCGCAACTATGATCATTATGCTTTTTGCCCGCTGGATCTATCCTAGAATGTTTACACCGGAGTTTCAGAAGAGCGCTGATATTTTCCTTGTTTATTCATTACTTGTGATTCCAAGGCTTGTTTTTCCGCAGACAGTAATTGTCGGCAGAAAAAAAACCCATATCACGCTTATTGCCGCTCTCCTTGAGATTGGACTTAACATTCCCTTAAGTCTTCTGATGATAAAATGGGGATACAATATTGTGGGAGTTGCGCTGTCAACTTTTGCCGTTTACCTTATTGGTAAACTATTCCTGGTTGGATACCTCTGGATTAAAATGAAGATAAAACCTACTGAATATATCCCGCTTAAGGTTTATTCGCTTTATTCAATCTTGCTTGGAATTCTGTTTGTGCTGATTGATCACAGGATAATAGATATTCAGTAGAAGACCGAAGACCGAAGACCGAAGTCCGATGCCTGCCGCATGCCGCCAGTCGCCTGTCGCCTGTCGCCTGTCGCCTGTCGCCTGACGCCTGTCGTATTTATTTTAAAAATCTTCCTATATTTACGCTGTTAATACTTTGTGAAGATATTGCGTATTAGCATTTTGTTATTGGAAAATTAGCGAATTAAGTTTATGCTGATCATACAGGTCACGACCCCTCAGGACAAGAAGGAATTCATTAATTTCCCGAAGAGGCTGTATAAGGGTGATCCATACTGGGTTTGCCAGCTCGATTCGGAACTGGAAGCCTTATTTGATAGTGAAAAGAATTATCTGTTCAGGCAGGGAGAAGCAACACGGTGGATTTTAAAAGATACGGATGGAAAAACTATTGGCAGGATAGCTGCATTTTTCGACAGGGTGCGATCTGCCGCCAATAGTCAGCCCACTGGAGGGATTGGTTTTTTCGAAGTGATTGAAAACAGGGAAGCCGCATTCATTCTTTTTGACACAGGTAAAAACTGGCTTGCATCAAAAGGTATGGAAGCCATGGATGGTCCTGTGAATTTCGGAGAAAACGACAATAACTGGGGTTTGCTGGTTGACGGCTTTATGCAGCAGGGTTACGGAATGCCGTACAATAAGAAATATTACCGGAGTTACTTTGAAGATTATGGTTTCAATAATTATTTTGAGCAATATTCCTACCACAGGGAACTAAGAAGCAAGGAAAACGTGATTGTGGAATTTCCTCCACGTATCATGAAGATAGCAGAGTGGTTGTCGAAAAGGCCGGGTTATACTTTTCATCATTTTGAATTCGGAAGGAAGGAGAAATTCATAAACGATTTAGTTGAGATTTATAATTCAACCTGGAAGATTTTTAAAGAGGATTTCACCCCTCTTGACCCGGATTTTCTGGATTCAATATTTAATAAGGCTAAACCTGTTATAGACAAGGATCTAATCTGGTTTGCCTATTATAACGATAAGCCTATCGCCTTTTTTATTCTGCTTCCGGATCTGAATCAGATCATAAAGACTTTCAAGGGGAAGCTGCACCTTCTGAATATGTTAAGGTTCCTTTTCTTCAAAGCAATACATAAGATGACCAGGATGCGTGCTGTTGTTGGCGGAGTTAATCCTTCTTACCAGAACAGCGGCGTTGAATCGGCAATTTTCTTTCATCTTTATGATGTTTTCAAAAGAAAGCCCTGGTATAAGGAGCTGGAGCTCTCATGGGTGGGTGATTTTAATCCAAAAATGATTGCCATTTATGAGGCTCTGGGAGCAAAAAGAGCCAAAATGCACATTACGTACCGTTATCTCATAAACAATAATTTAAAATTCACAAGGTATAAGGATGAGATGGCAAAAAAACAAAATGCAGATCATCTATCTGATGGGAAGGCTTAAATAATTTATTATTCATTTTGTTTTTTACAATAATGTTCACTAATTTTGCAATCCCTTATTTAAGGGTATTTAACGAAATAAAGATTAAAAAAAGCTGACAATGAAAG
>CAYPKL010000036.1:0-6162 GCA_964411285.1 uncultured Rikenellaceae bacterium | reverse complement strand
TTGCAAGTACAATTATTCTTCTGATTACTCAAATTAAAGGTCTGATGAATGCAATGGGCTGGAGTATAGTTATTCTGCACCTTTTCTTTATGCTTTGGTTCGGTTATTACCTGATAAAACCAGTGAGGAGGGATTTGGTCTGATATTAGATTGATTTCTCGAAAGGCTTGATTTTCATCATGATTCGTTGAAAAGGTCAAGGGGTGTCCCGATTATGGAAGTACCGAAACTTTACTACTAAATTTTTGAAGAGTGCCTGCTGAAAAAAGAATCTTAACTGCTGAAGTTTTTTAACTGGCTATCCTATACCTACCGGAAGGAATATGTCAGCCGCTCCTCCCCAAAGTCAGTTTCCTATATAAGAATCTAAGATTAATCTTATAAAAACTGCTTATCAGGTAATCGCTAAACTTATCTGGTACAGGAATATTCATCACCTTACTCTCGTCGGTACCTGCTTTAATTTCCCTTTTTACCAAATCATTAAGTGTTTCGATATAATCAACCATCATGTATAATGAATTAATATCACCAACAGGTCCGTGTCCAGGTACCACTATTTCAGGTTTCAAGGTGATTAAATCCTTCAGATTATTTCTCCATGATTCAGGATCTCCATCTCCAAAATAAGGATGGCATTTCACAAATAACTGGTCGCTCATAAAAATGATGTTATCCTCAGGAAGATATGCAACCATATCACCATTTGTATGGCCTGTTCCTGTTGGTATGACAACCATTCTTCTTTTTGAACCATAAATGATTAAAGTATCACGCACGGTAATATTTGGCAGAGTCATTTTTAATTCAGGAAGTGATTCAATTATTGCCTTATATTCATCTTCCCATAAAGTCAGTTCAACCTTTTCAGGTCCTGAAGCTTTTAAGAGTTGTTTTTGAATTTCAATAAGTTCTCCGGAAGCTGAATTTTTATTTTCTTCAAATTCCTTTTCAAAATGATTTTCTATATATTTTCGGGCGTTAGGAGTACTTAATATATCAGCACCGGGAACGAATACCTGATTTCCCCTGGTGTGATCGCTGTGAGGATCCAAATTCAAAACAAATGCAATGGTTTTACCTGTTAGGTATTCCGCATGTTGCTTTAGATCCCTTGCAGCTGCAGGACTTATAAAAGGATCTATAACAATTGTTTTATCACCAAGATCAATTATCCCGGCATTGCAAATGGCATATCCGCCCTGATTGTTATGTATTGCCGCGTAAATGCCCTCCGCTAACTTTTCCAATTTATAATGCTTGGATTCAGGTAATACTTTCTGACCATTAATATGAAATAATGAAAATAATATACCAGTAATAGTCAGGATCAGCAACCTGAATACTTTTTTTATTTTCATTGCGATATTGTTTTAACTTTTCAGAAAATATTTTACGGTAACCTATTGCTCTTAGGAAGACATCTTCAAAACAGGATTAGATATTTCTTTACCAAATTTACACCTTAATTATTCCGATGTCAATTTTATTTCAGATTGTCAAACAGGTGACAGGACCCAAAGAGTGTCGTGGGAAATTTATACTTCTTTGATTATTCCGAAATGCAGTAAAATCTCTTATTTTGATTGTTTCGGTTTTTGCTTTAACTTCAATTTCAATCTCGGCACAAAATAAAAACGACTTGATTGGTAAATGGGATGCATTCATCCCTTTAGCACCTGAAGAATTTCAAAAATCAATAGTTCGAATAACTCATGATTCTGTTTTCATGTCAATGGACGGGGTGAATTTCGCACCAGCGAATGCAATGGTGTGTTATATGGCTTTGGAGGTCCAACGAAAGGAACATAAAGTGCACCAGTAAATGCCGCGTTATAGGCTTTAAGATAATTATTTATGTTATAAGGTTGCCTGCTTACCAACTGGAATTGTACCAGATGTAAATGCATGGGATGTGCATCCGCAGTAGTGTTAATTATCTGCCAGACCTCAGTTTTTCCTTCCTCTGGAAATTCTGTTTCACCCAAGCCTGTTCCTTCTGTTACATCCGGTGTGGCAGGATCATCCATACCATTTCCGTCCCATTTTGTATTGTTAACACCACCTCAAGAGGACCGCCCATCCCCATTACTTCGTTCAAAGTTAATTGCCGGTTCACCGATGGTACAACACCTGCTGCAGGTGCGCCGCTAAAGTTGGTGAGCTTAACAAGGGGAGCGGATCTGAGAATTGCAGGAACTGCACTTGTGTCCCCGGCTATCGTGCCAGCATCGGGTCCATCCACCATCGCACCATTTACAACAAATTGCATCAATCGTCCTGTTGTGGATCCGTTGGGAGGACTGCCTTTTGGATAAGGAGTCCGGGCGCTGTTTACCACCGTCCATTTCTGCCCTGGGACAGAATTTTTAAAATCGATAACAACATCGGCGCGTTCCCCTGGAGCCAGAAGTAATTTACCGGCAATAGTTACCGGTGAATCGAGCAGCCCTCCATCTGTGCCTATCTGGACTATTGCGGGACCAGCCAATTCGGTTACCAGATCCTTCAGCTGGATTTCATAGAACCGTGCATTGGATCCATTAAGAAGGCGAAAACGGTACTTCGTTGGGGCTACGCTTAAAAAGGGCCATGTTTTGCCGTTAACCGTAATAACATCACCTATAAATTCAGGAGTCCAGAAGGGATGATCCATAAAGTTAGGAGGTAAATTTGGGAAATATAACTGGCCATCTGTGTCAAACATCCTGTCCTGGAAGGCTATTTCAATTTCAGGAAGATAGGCAGCAGTATTGAAAGTACCAGAGGTTCCGGGGGGAGCTACCTCCTGGACAAGATCATCACCTGACCATGCCACCATGCAAATGAGGCACAACAGGAACAGTTACCGTTTCTAAATATTCCTCTTCGGCGGAATGCAAATAGTTATTATACCCCAGCAATTAAAAAAACATCCCGCGAAAAAGGCACAAGCCAGACGCTCGGCATAATTCCTGGGGGAAGAGCCGTTCTTCCATATCGCAGATAAATTAGAAGATCAATATCTAATCCCTGCGAGCGCATTCTCCGTTGTTCGCAACGGGGTTAGCTACCATAAACAAAAAAATCCTTAGAATAGGAGTTATGTATTGTATTTTTATTTACCTGGTTGCAAGTACAATTATTCTTCTGATTACTCAAATTAAGGGGCTTATGAATGTGATGGGCTGGGGCATAGTTGTCCTGCACCTTTTCTTTATGCTTTGGTTCGGTTATTTCCTGATAAAACCTGAGGAGAAAGACATGATCTGATAATGTTATATTGAATTATCAAAGGATCTTATTTTCCTTCAGGAATCGTTGAAATGGCAGACGGGTTCCCGATCAATGAGGCAACTTAATATTTTTGCCTGACTTTACCAGGCAATTGTTTAAAGTATTTCGTTATAATATCAACTGGTTGAGATAAAAAGCAATTAACTTTATAAAATATCAAATAATAAAAAGGAGGTTATTATCATGAAAGAAAAAATGCAAGAAAATGCGTCATCAAATGCAGTTTATGGTTTGGGATTGATTGGAGCAGCAATTTATTATATTTCAACTGCCACAAGTTTTTGGATTGGCGTTTTAGGATTCCTGAAGGCTTTAGTCTGGCCTGTTTTTCTCGTTTACGAAGCGTTCAAGCAATTGGGGGCTTGAACCAAAAGCAACATGAAAGATCAATCTCTCGAAATTAAAACGGCCATTCAGATCCTAAAACCTGTTAGTGAAGTATTTGAAGCGATAGTTGACCCGATTATGATGTCAAACTATTTCATCTCAAAAAGCA
Source organism: uncultured Rikenellaceae bacterium (assembly GCA_964411285.1). GTDB lineage: Bacteria > Bacteroidota > Bacteroidia > Bacteroidales > VadinHA17 > LD21. Next base: position 2,390 of record CAYPKL010000036.1, on the reverse strand, counting down.
GTGGAAGGTATGTCAGGCAAAGGGTGGTCGGTTTAAGATAGCCCGATATTATCAGAATTTTTGTCTTGCCCGGTGTGGAAATTTTAAAATCTGGTTACTTCTTATTTAATACGAGTGTAAAGTTAAACCTATTATGTCGCTATTAGGATCATTTCGGATTTCGGATTTTCGAATTCGGATTTTCAAATCTGCAATCCACAATATTTTAAACGAATATATCTTCTATTTGCTATAAAAATGATTCGTCAATTTATAATTAACATGACACTAGGTTATATGAGTGATCGACCCATAAAAATACTTCTTTGTCGGGCACCGACCCATCTATATAAATAGTATTCCAGTGCTTTTTATTCATATGATAACCTGGTATTACGGATGAATATCTTTCTCTTAATTCAATAGCACGGGCCGGGTTACATTTTAGATTTATGCTCAGATCGCCTTCGAGATTTACCAGAGCAAAAATCCTGCCCTCTGTTTTGAAAACCAGTGTGTCATCGCCAAAAGGAAAGCTTTCGGTGACATTCTTTTTCGAAAGACAGTATTCTCTTAAGATTTCGATATTCATAAATTGCTGCTTAAGATGGATGAAAAATATCTTAAATATAATTCATTTGTTCGCAATCTTTGGCAGGAGCCATTCGATAATCCCCGGGTAGTGTATTTACTTCAATGGAAACGACAAGGTTTTATTTAAAGCCTGGTGTAAAATAAAAATCACCTGCGATTAAATATTTTAAAATATAATTCTTCCCAATTCAGTTATTTCTTCCGGATATCATACACGAAAATCTTATCGGCATGACGAAGATAAAGTCTTCCTGCGCACACAACCGGGTGTGCCCAGTATGGCCCATTTCCTCCTTTGGGTACCCTGAACTCTCCTGTTTTTTCAAATTTTCCTGGTGAAGCTTTAACAAGTTTCATGCTCCCCTTTTCGTCATAGAGGTAAACCATTCCATCGGCATAAGTCAGGGAACCACTGCCATTTGTTTTCCACATCTGTTTGCCGGTAAGGAAGTCAAGGCAAAACCAGCCTCTTGATAAATTGCCCGATCCGTACAGATAACCGTTGTAGAGAACCACGCCGCCATGATAATTATCCATTAACTCAGTCTCCCATACCTTTTCGGTAGCAATCCCGTTGCCTGCTTTCCTGAGTCTGATAAGCATGCAGCCTTTGCCCTCACCGCTTGTAAGAAAGACATAATCTTTGAAAACTATTGCATCGGTACAGTTGATTTCATACTGGTTGAAGAAGTCAGTTTTCCATAAGAGTCTGCCTGTTCCGGCTTCAAGGCTGTAATAACATGTATTACTGGCGCCAATTATCTGGCGGAAACCTCCGAAATCTTTAATTACCATGGAGTTATATCCATAGTCCCCTGGGATCTCACTGTTTGTCCATTTCGTTTCTCCTGTCCGTTTGTTCAGACAGGCCTGATAACCTTTTTTGCCGCCCGTCCTGACATACAGATTATCACCGTCGATAAGAACTGATTCAGCATAACCATACATAGGTATCTTTGAGCTGAAATCCCTTGGTAAATCCCGCGACCAGATGACTTCACCGGTTTTCGCCCGGAATGCGGTGAGCCTGCCTGCCTCACTGAGATGGAAAACTACTCCGTTATCACAGGTTGGAGTACTCCTCGGACCATTATATGAACTTGCCCAGGACACTGTAACTGACCAGGCTGCGCCGTTAGGTTTTTTCCAAACGAGCTTGCCGTTAAGATCAAAAGCAAAAAGAAATGATTGGTTATCAATGCTTCCGGCAGTAAATATCAGTCCTCCGGATATTGCAACTGAACTGTATCCTTCACCAAGTCCGGAGATTGTGAATAGCAGAGCAGGACCCTTTTCGTCCCATGCTTTTAAAAGACCTGTTTCTTCTGAAAGGTTGGTCCGGTCTGTACCATGGAAACATGGCCACTCTCCGGCTTTCTGGGCTGCAATATTTGAGAAAGGCATTATAATTAACAGAAGGAATAGCAATAAATAACGAGCCATGATGTAAAAGGAGTTTGTACTTGTTTGCTTATAAAATCCTGAATCCATATTTCTTTGTAGTTTATCAAAAGAAAAATTGATTAAAATTCCGGGATTAAATTTACTTATTTACATGTTCCGATCAAACAGAGGTATCAGGTTAATTATTAAAGTGCAAAACCTTAATTCGTATTATTAATCATTAAGGAGCAACAAGGATTTAACTCCAGCTTTTCATGGTCAGGTTCAGCATGCCTGTTCTGCTGTTTTTTGCACGCAAATCAGCCAGTTCAGAGTTTAAAAGAGGAGTAGTATTTTGTTTTTTTATTTACCTGTTTGCAAGTACAATTATTCTTCTGATTACTCAAATTAAAGGTCTGATGAATGCAATGGGC
>CAYPKL010000035.1:0-8164 GCA_964411285.1 uncultured Rikenellaceae bacterium | reverse complement strand
CCTCACTCATAATTCGTCGGATTATGTCAATATGATGAATTCCCCAGTCAACAAGATGCCCGTTTCCATATTCCTTCTCAAGCCTCCATGATTTATGGCCTATACTCGGCCTGTAGTCGAGTTTTGGAGCCGGACCGCACCACTCTTCCCAGTCCAGAGAAGCCGGTGGAGCCTGAATAGTAGTGTCATCAGGTACCGGAATATAATTAATCTGGGCATTGACCTGATGAACCTGACCGATTTTTCCGGTTTCAATCAGTTCTTTTGCTTTCTTAAATGCCCCACTCTGACGGCGCTGGAATCCCACCTGAACGATATTACCTGCTTTTTCTGCTGCTGCAACCATGGCAAGACCTTCACACACATCGTAAGCCAGAGGCTTTTCGCAATAGATATCAAGCCCCTTCTCGCATGCCGCAATGAACTGTAAAGCATGCCAGTGGGGAGGTGTCGCGATGAATACTGCTTCAAGATCCTTCATATTAAGAAGCTCCCGGAAATATTTAAATGCCTTTGGTTTTGAACCCTGGATTTTTTCAATTTCAACGGTAGCGGAACTCAGGTGAACAGTATCGACGTCACAGATCCCGATCACCTCTATGCTGCCGGTTTTTAATGCAGCTTTTATATCGACCATACCATACCAGCCGGTACCTATAAGACCTACCTTAAGTTTTTGCTCACCGGCATTATACGGAAAATAGAATGAAGATGCCATAGCAACTGAACCAATCGAAGCAATTTCAATAAACTTCCTTCTTTTCATGTCTGTATTTCTTAGCGAGTAATTTTGCAAATAATTCATCTAATTTATAATTTTTAACATTCAATCCTATCAGTTAACAAAAACCTTTTCAAGTAACTGTTTTTAAAACATCATTCCACGGGGTTGTCTCCATCTCCCCTTCTCCTTTCTTAATCTTAACTTAAATACTATTTTTGTACATGAGTAAACGATTATGAAACCCACACTTCTCTTCACTGATGCCCTTAAGCTGAACCGGCCCAATGCTTTCCATGTAATGCTGAAACCTGCGGGACCGTCATGTAATCTGAATTGCACATATTGTTACTACCTTGAAAAAAGCAAGCTCTTCCCCGGAAGAAAACAGTTCCGGATGAGTAATGAACTTCTGGAGAATTTTACCCGACAATTTATTGAGGCACATGAAGTCCCAGTTGTTACTTTTACCTGGCAGGGCGGTGAGCCGACGCTGATGGGTTTGGATTTTTTTCGTAAAGCGCTTGATCTGCAAAAAAAATATTCAGGTGAAAAGAAAATAGAAAATGCATTTCAGACAAACGGCACAAAGTTGAATGATGATTGGTGTAAATTCTTTGCTGACAATAATATATTGATAGGTATCTCAATTGATGGTGCAGAACATAATCACGACCATTACAGAAGGACTTTTTCAGGTGGTTCAACTTTTAAAAGAGTAATTAAAGGGATTGAATTACTTCACAGGCACAAGGTGGAATTTAATACATTGAGTGTTGTAAATGATTATAATGTTCATTTTGCTGCAGAAACATACAGGTTCCTGAAAAAGATCGGGAGCGGCTTCATCCAATTTCTTCCTGTTGCTGAAAGGATTTCTGAAAGTGAGGAAGAAAATAATTTAAAGTTGGTTTCGCCCGGTTATAGTAATGACGCCAAAGTAACCGACTGGTCAGTTGATGCGAGGGACTACGGAGATTTTCTGGTTACCATTTTTGACGAGTGGGTGAGAAAAGATGTAGGAAGGTATTTTGTTCAGATATTTGATGCCACACTAGCCAACTACGCGGGAGAGAATCCCGGATTATGTGTTTTCAATGATACCTGCGGAGATGCGCTTGTTATGGAGCATAACGGAGATCTGTTCTCTTGCGATCATTTTGTATATCCTGAATACTGTCTTGGAAATATTCATGATTCATTTCTGAATGACCTCGCAAAATCCCAACGTCAGTTTGATTTTGGAATTAATAAAAGAAATACTTTGCCTCGTTTTTGCCTTCAGTGTGATGTCAGATATGCATGTCACGGGGAATGCCCGAAACACAGGTTTATGCTCACGGCTGATGGTAAACCGGGATTGAATTATCTTTGTAAGGGTTACAAGACTTTCTTTAAGCATGTTGAGCCGTATATGGATTTTATGGCCAGAGAGTTAAAGAATAAGCGACCGCCTGCAAATGTAATGAACTGGATCAGGAATAAAGAAAATCAGGTAATAAAACCAGTAGTTCCGGAAAGGAATGCTCCTTGTCCATGCGGAAGCGGAAAAAAGTTTAAAAATTGCTGCCTTGAAGGTTCATTGAAGTAAATTTTTCAATTAAAGTATTATTAACACATCTCAAAGTCGATATATTTATATGAAAATTATCAGGTAATATATGATAAACAGAAGAATTGCTGCTATAGCCCTTGCTATCCTTTCTATATTATTATTCAACGGATGCAAAAAAGGGACTTTATCTGAGTTAAATCGCAGGATCAGCTATGATGATAACTGGCTATTCCATTATGGCGATCTCCCTGATTTTAATGGCTTGGATCTGTCAGGAGCTGACTGGCGTAATGTTGATCTGCCTCATGACTGGAGTGTCGAAATGCCATTTTCAACAGAAAGTGAAGGGGGAAAATCGACAGGCCATTTCTCAGGCGGAACAGCCTGGTATTATAAAGCGTTCATATTGGATGAAGGGATGGCTAAAAAACGGCTGGACCTTTATTTTGAGGGAGTCTACATGGAAACCGAGGTTTGGATTAACGGGGAGAAAGTATTTTATCATCCATATGGATACACATCCTTCTTCTGTAATATAGATCACTACTGTAAACATAACGGAGAAAAGAATATTCTGGCCGTAAAGGTAACTAACCAGGGAAAGAACAGCCGGTGGTATTCAGGCTCGGGTATTTACAGACATGTCTGGCTTGAAGCAACAGATAAAATTTATCTGGAACCATGGGGCCTTTATGTCACTACGCAGGATTTATCATCAGAAAGTGCGAATATCGTGATAAGTGCCGATCTTAAAAATGAATCCGGAAAAGAGGAAGAGTCAATTTTCAACATAGAAATATTTGATCCGTCAGGAAAACAAGTCGGATCTCAAAAAGGAGAAATAACCATCGGTAACTTAGAAAATATTACCATCAGCAGAATCTTTAAAGTTAAAGATCCTGAACTTTGGTCAGTTGACAACCCGCGAATGTATAAAGCAAGTATTTCGGTCAGGACAGGGAAAAAATATGTTGATAATCTTGCAACAACTTTCGGTATAAGGAGTTTATCATATTCATCAGAAAAAGGTTTTCTTTTAAATGGAGAGGCGATAAAGCTTAAAGGAGGGTGTGTACATCATGACAATGGTCTGCTTGGTTCTGCTGCAATTGACCGGGCTGAAGAAAAGAAGGCAGAATTGCTGAAATCAAATGGGTTCAATGCTGTACGATGCTCACATAATCCTCCTTCGGAAAGGTTCCTGTCAGCATGCGACCAGATTGGTCTCCTGGTCATTGATGAAGCTTTTGATCAATGGCAAAAACCCAAGAATGCAGATGATTACCACCGTTTCTTTAATGAATGGCATGAGAGTGACATAAAATCGATGGTACTACGCGACCGAAATCACCCTTCGGTAATAATGTGGAGTATTGGAAATGAAGTGCAGGAAAGAGCTGATTCTTCAGGAATTGCAATTGCTAACGAATTGAAATCAATAGTAAAAAAGTACGATCCCTCCCGTCCTGTAACAGCTGCCATATGCGAATTCTGGGACAATCCCCGCAAAACCTGGGATGATACGCGTTTGGCATTTGAGCCTCTTGAAATAGGTGGTTACAATTACCAATGGAGTAAATATGAAAATGACCATAATCAGTTTCCCGGGAGGATCATGAACGGTACAGAATCAACCGCTGCTGAAAGAGCCTTGCACTGGGATCTTGTCGAAAAGCACCCATATATTATCGGTGATTTCATATGGACCGCCATCGATTACCTGGGTGAATCAGGTATCGGTCATACAACTTATGTCCAAAAAAAACCAAAAGCAGAGAATTTCCTGATGGAGTGGCCATGGTTCAATGCCTGGTGCGGGGATATAGATATAACTGGAAACAAAAAGCCTCAATCTGCCTTGCGTGACGTCTTATGGAACGAGAGTAAAATAGAAATGCTTGTGCATGCGCCGGTTCCTACAGGTATGTACGAAAGAATAAGCTATTGGGGTTGGCCCGATGAACTGGCCAGCTGGAACTGGGATGGAAATGAAGGGAAGAATTTGGATGTCAGGGTTTTTACTCGCTACCCGGCAGTGCGGCTCTATTTGAATGGTATCGTTATTGGGGAAAAGAATGTAGTTAATGATTCTGTAAGTAAATATATAGCGCAATTCAGTGTGAAATATGAGCCCGGAACACTTAAAGCAACCGGTTTGGAAAAAGGTGAGGAAAAAGAAAGCGTGCAGATAGCAACATCTGGAAAACTCGTTAATATAGGCCTGAGTACTGACCGAAATCGCCTGATATCTTCAAAGAATGACCTTGCATACGTTCAGATCGTACTTCTGGATAAAGATGGTAACATTGTACAGGATAATGACATTAAACTGAACCTTAATGTTACCGGGGAGGGGGTCATTGCAGCTGCCGGAAATGCTTCACCTTCAGATATGGAAAGTTTCAGATCTATTAATCCATTTACATTCCGCGGCAGAGCACTTGTAATTTTACGTCCTTCAGGAACTCCCGGTACTATAAATCTGAAAGTCAATGCATCTAATTTTCCTGAGGAGAAATTGGCAATTGAAGTCAGAAATGGTTTCCAGAAATTTTCGCCTTTCCTTCATTAAGCCATTTCATCCAGAGTTCAAGATTATGAGCCCATGATGCGACATGTTCATTATCAACTGCCAGACCAAAACCATGCTCACCTTCAGAAAGGATGTGCAATTCGGCAGGTATTTTTTTTGAGCGCAGAGCATTGTACATTAAAAGTGTATTTTCAACAGGCACACCAGTATCGTTGTCTGCGTGAACAAAGAAAGCAGGAGGAGTGTCGTCGCTTACCTGCAATTCGTTTGAGTAATATTTCAACAGGTTATTATCCGGATTTTTCCCGAGTAATGCTTCTCTTGAACCCTGATGAGTTGATGGATCTGTGAAAGAAATAACAGGATACATAAGAATCATGAAATCGGGACGGCAGCTGACCCTTTCCACGGAATCAGCAGATAATTTATTCCCATAGTCAAAATGTGTAGCAAGCGTGGAGGCAAGATGACCGCCTGCTGAAAACCCCATAATACCTATTTCTGCAGGATCAATGTTCCATTTTGGAGCATTGGAACGGACAATACGCATTGCACGCCGGGCATCCATCAATGGAGCTTTGTGAGGTTCAACAGTATTACCATACACAGGAAGCCTGTATTTCAGAACTATGGCTGCGACTCCTTTGGAATTAAAGAACTTGGCTATGTCAGTGCCTTCATAGTCGTAGGCAAGAACATGATATCCGCCTCCCGGGCAAATAATGACAGCCTGTCCCGTGGCGAAACGTTTACATGGCAGGTAAACGGAGATGTCAGGAACCTGAACGTTACTGATCAGGACTATGTTATTTTTCTCGATATTTTCAACCTGGCCGGTGCTTTTTGAATTAGGAATTACTCCCTGGTAAAGAGGAATAATGAAGTCCTGCCCTTCCAGAATAATATTATGCACTGTTAAAAACAGCAAAACCGGCAACAGAATTAACTTTTTCATATAATCTTAATTATAAAGGGTTAATGATTTTTTAGAATTTATCAGGTTCTTGGGTTAACCAGTTTTTCAGTCATGGAACTTAAAATTTCCTTACTCCCCGACAGGACAAAAAGTACGTCGCCAGGTTCAATGATTGTTGAACCATCCGGAATAATATAATTGTCTCCTCTTTTTAGCAAGGCTATTCGTACATTCTGGGGAAATCTCAGATCAACTATTTTCATTCCTGCAGCGTAGGTATCAGGTGAGATAGTGATCTCAGCCATTTCCGAACCTATAGATTCTGACAACAGTATATCAGCAACAGTAACAGACTTGACCTTTGTCGGAAGAGACACATGAAGCCATTTTGCCACTTTGGGTATTGAGGTTCCCTGAATAAGAACGGAGGTAAGGGAAATAAAAAATACGATGTTGAAAATCACACCGGCTTTTTCGATACCTGCCATAAGAGGATAAGTTGCAAATACTATAGGCACTGCTCCACGAAGTCCTACCCATGATATTAACAACTTTACCCTGCTTTTAAGCTTAAAGGGCGCAAGGCAGATAAAGCAGGCAAGAGGCCTGACCACGAGCATTAAAAATCCGGAGATCAGTAAACCTATGCCTATATACGGTACCATCTGGCTAGGAAAAACAAGGAGACCAAGAGTGACGAAGAGTACTATTTGCATCAGCCAGGCAAGCCCATCATACATTTTCATGATTGTCCTCTTATGTAAGAGATCGTGGTTTCCAAGGTAAAGAGCTGATAAATAGACGGAAAGGAATCCGTTGCCACCAATAAAAGTTGTTATGGAATAAGTCAGGAACAGTAAAGTAATTGATAAAACAGGATAGAGCCCTTCATAATCAAGTCTGATCCTGTTAATAACCAGCCTGCTTGCATAACCAAACAAGAATCCGCAACCCCCTCCTATCAGTAATTGCTGAAGGAACAATTGCAATATGGACCAGAAAGATTTGGTTTCCTCCGTAATCAGACTTATTAACACAATTGTCAGAATATAAGCCATAGGATCATTGCTGCCGCTTTCAAACTCAAGAACAGGCCGGATGTGTCCTTTCAATGCCAGATTTTTTGATCTCAGTATTGAAAATACGGCAGCTGCATCTGTGGAAGAGACAATGGCACCCAATAATAGTCCTTCATACAAAGAGAAGTCTGTTACCTGCCAGACGAATATACCCAACAAAACTGCCGTAAGCAAAACCCCAAGGATGGAGAGTGTAATTGACATGCCGAAAACCGGTTTGACTCTCTTCCAGTCAGTTTCAAAGCCACCGGAAAACAAGATGAGATTTAATGCTACTATTCCAATGAACTGGGAAATTTCAGGACTATTGAAGTTGATTTTGCCAATCCCTTCCGATCCAGCCAGCATTCCGATAACAAGAAAAAACACGAGTGTAGGGATACCAACCCTGAATGAGGTTTTCCCGGCCAGGACACTGATAAACATTAAAATAGATCCAATCAGCAGGATGTTTTCTATTGTTATATTCATTTCCTCAAGAATCAGTTTTGCAGGTAGGATTTTGCCAGAGCTTCACTGTCCCCGAATTTTTTAATCTGCTTTATCAGTTTCTTGTGCAGACGGTTTAGTACTCTTCTATATTCAGCGTCATTAAACACATTCTTCATTTCCAGTGGATCAGACTGAAGGTCATATAGTTCCCATTCGTCAATATCATAGTAGTAATGAATGAGTTTAAAACGTTCGGTGCTTAATCCGTAATGACGTTTAACCATGTGAGATCCCGGATATTCATAATAGTGGTAATAGTGTTCCTTTCTCCAATTGGCGGGCGTCTTTCCCTTTAAGACAGGTACCATGCTTCTCCCCTGCATATCATCAGGAATGCTGATCCCCGCCATTTCAAGAAATGTTTCAGGCAGATCAATATTTGAAACCATATCGTTATTTACACTTCCCGGTCTTATAACTCCAGGCCATTGTACAAGAAGAGGAGTGCGGTATGATTCCTCAAACATCCATCGCTTATCGAACCAACCGTGTTCCCCAAGGTAAAAGCCCTGGTCGGAGGCATAGATTACTATTGTGTTAGTATCGAGGCCGTTCGCTTTGAGAAAATCGAGCACCTCTCCCACGCTCTTATCAATGGCAGTTATACAGGCAAGATAATCCTGCAGATAACGCTGGTATTTGTACCTGACAAGGTTTCTTTCTGTCAGGCCGGATCCATAGAACTTTTTAATAATCGGATTATAAACAGCATCCCAATCAGCCATCTGTGTTGAATCCATCCGGTCAAGACCGGTGATTTTCATCTTTGTCCTGTCCTTATATAGTTTAAGATCCTCCTCGATCCTCATAGTACCTGAGATAGTCATATCCTGTGATTTTTCAGCAGTTCCGCGGTCAGTATAATCGT
>CAYPKL010000034.1:0-12528 GCA_964411285.1 uncultured Rikenellaceae bacterium | reverse complement strand
AGGACTGACGGCTATAACCATATTGTGCCTATTACAAATATTCTGACAGTCCATCTTCTTTACAGGATGTCGGAGTGGGCCGGAATTCTGAAAGATAAAAACAAGGATATCTATTATGTAGAGGCTGAAAAGCTGAAGAGTCTCATGAATGACAGACTCTGGAACGACAGCAAAGGTTGGTTTGAGAACCTTTATCCTGATGGCACCAAGGAGGCAATCTGGACCAGCCACTTATTTGATGCGCTTGGTACAGATTACCTTTCAGGTGGCCAGGTCAATAAGATTGTAAGCCACCTGCGTGAGGGTGTATTCCTTGGTAAGTTCGGAATTTATTCCATAGCCAGAAATGACACAGTACACTGGGATCTTATTGATACCGATTGGGGGGGAGGAGGGCAGTATGCCGGTGCTCCCGGCCGTCTTTCCCGTTATCTCTACAAACAGGGATTTGCAGAGATGGGATGGGAGATACTGCAAAGACATATGCGTTACATAGAGTTTTTCCCTTATCTGCCCCAAAACCCGAGAACCGATGCACCCATACAGGACAGATCTTCAATGCCTGTTGAAATAGCTTCGGGAGCAGGTATGGAAGCAATTATTTTTGGGCTATTCGGTATAACCGCGGAAAAAGGGAGACTGACTATTAAACCTAATATGCATGAAGAGCTTGGAGAAACAACACTTTATAATTTCAATTTCAGGAGTCAGTCTTATGATATCAGACTTACAAGAAATGATTTTAGTGTTTTTCGTGGAGGTAAACTGGTTGCCGTAAGAAAATATGGTCAGTCTGTAATATTCAATTACTGATTAAATAAGGCGCTATTTATTTAGCTCCATCTATTTTAGACATTGTATCTTTAGCTTCAATGATTTTATTATAAGTAACATTCTCTAGTTTAAGTACTACCGGATTGGGCCATTTATTGTTGGTATAAAGGCGATGTCCGTTAACAGCGCTTACTACCAGTCCGAGAGGAGTTGCACTGCAACGGATGCCGGCATCATATCCGGGCCTGTATTCAACCAGCTTGCCTGCATAACCAAGGATACTTACCCTCGTCTGGTCACTTCCTGTTAATGTCCTGAAAACAAAATCTTTCCGTTCACCGTATTTCCAGCTGTCACCTGCTGGTATAAATGCATATACCGCGTTCCCTTCCTTTGACCTTGTGAACCAGATTTCACCTTCTCTTGTTATTTCCCATGGGCGGATATTATGTATACCCTCCTGGTTTACAAGATTCCAGAGTGCTACTTCCCTGAGGAGGGCTTCCTGCTCTATCTGGATTTCTCCGTCAGGCTTCGGACCCACATTGAGCAAAAAATTACCACCTTTGGCCCTTATTTCGATAAGCATGTTGATTATTTCAGTACCTGTTTTGTGAGGATCATTCGTTGGTTTGTATTGCCAGTCAGTTCCCATCGTAAAACAGGCTTCCCAGGGCCCGGGCATAGGACTGTCGGGTAAATTCTGTTCGGGTGTCTCCATCTGTCCTCTGGTTACAACCAGGTCCGATTGAAGCTTCCAGGCATATTCCTTAAGACCTTCTTCAGGTCCGTCAAAGAAGAAAATATCGATCTTCCCGTAATTAGTAAGTAATTCACCTATCTGAGCCTTGTCCAGAGCCATCAGTCCCGGGTTCTTTGAAGGATAGTGCAGGGGATGCTGAAGCCTTCCTACCGGAATATTATTCTTGTAAAAAAAGTGAAAATCCTCTGGTGAAAAATAAAGTCCGATTGCGAGTCCCTGCTTCCTGAAAGCTTCAAGAACCTCTTTCAGGATATCACGCCTGAAGGGAGTATTCATAATAGTGAAATCAGTCGTTTTTGTATCCCACATACAAAATCCCGAGTGATGCTTTGCGGTGAAAACAACATATTTCATCCCTGCCAGTTTTGCAAGTATTGCCCATTCTTCGGGATCAAATTTTTTGGGATTGAAGGTATCCGGAAGATCGTTGATAAAACGTTCAAGGTAATCGTTAGAAGCACCTGCCATTGAATGACTGATTACGGCTCCAACCTGCGAATCCATGCTCCAGTGGATAAACATTCCGAATCCCATATCCATGAACCACTCTTCTCGTTCAGGCTTATTGGAGGTCTGCTGGCAAAAAATTATACTGTTGAAGGCGATAATAAAGGCCGATAAAAGAGAAAGATGTGGGTTCATCTGCATACATGTTAATTATTGACTATCAAAACTTTTGCTTCCCCGTCTTATAAAATGCAGGTCCGGGGAACAGCCCCACGCTTTTCAGGTACATCTGACCATTGCGTGGAATTCATAATTGATTTAATATTTTTATCTTTACTTAAACCATAAAAATAGCGATTGTCATGAAAAAAAACTGCAAGCATACATTATTTAACCTGACCATTCTTGTTTTCATACTAACGATCTCTGCCCCTTCCTTTTCTCAGGCATTATGGGAAAAGGCAAAGGGCAATAAAGATGTTTTGAGAATCTCCACGCTGTTCACGGCACAGGATTGCCGCGACAAGATCAACACAGATGAAGGCCTTGAAGCAGCTGTGAAATGGTGTAAGGAAACCGGCCTTACAAGGGTATTTATTGAATCATTTCGAGGCGGATATTATGCTGAAAAAGAAACTCTTATCAAAGCAAGGGACCGTTTTAAAAAGGAAGGATTTGACGTTGCTGGTTGTGTAACAACGGTGAGAGTAGGAAAAAACGGTGTTGGCGGATGGGGGATGACACCTTGTTATACTGATAATAATACGGAGAAGGAGTTTGAGAAGATCTTTGAATATACAGCTTCGATATTTGACCTGATAATGATCGACGATTTTCTTTTTACAGAATGCACTTGTGAAGATTGTATTGCTGCCAAAGCAGATCTATCATGGGCAAAATTCAGAAGTGACCTCCTTGTCAAATTCAGCAATGATCATATAATCAAACCGGCAAAAAGCGTTAATCCCAAAACAGAGATCATTATTAAATATCCTTTATGGTACGACTTTTTCCATGAACGCGGATATGAAGTTGTAAGGCAGAGTAAGGATTACGATTATACCTGGGTCGGCACCGAGACCCGTGATTATAATTTTGATCTGAAACCTGGAGGAACGGTTCAGTACAACGCTTTCTTTATAATGAGGTGGCTTGATGGAATCGGTGCAGGTAAAGCAGGAGGCGGATGGATTGATGCCCTTGGTACTTCATCAAAATTCTATGTGGAACAAGCCCGGCAGACTGTTCTCGGCAATGGCAGAGAGATCATGCTCTTCCATTATGGAAGCCTTCAGACAAATTCAAATAAATATGATGGATGGGAAGGAACGCCCATCGCCGATGTTGATGCACTTAAGAAAGAGATCCCTCTTCTTTTCGATCTCGCAAGGCTGATTAAAGATAAACCGTTGAAAGGTATTTACCTGCCTAAACTGCCTAATAGCGAGCCGATTAAGGAAATATATATTTTTAGTTATTTTGGAATGCTTGGCTTGCCTCTTATCCCTGGTCATGAACTGACAAGCAAGGATCCTTCAGTGATCTATACCACACATGCTCTCAAAGATCCTGCATTTTCTTCGAAACTTTACAGTATCCTCAGTTCGGGAAAACAGGTTGTGGTGACTGAAGAGCTGGCAAAGAGGTTATCAGATCAGAAGCTGCTTGAAAATAAGAATCTTATGGTGTTCAAATCGGGTGATGATCCTAAAAATTTCCTTAAAATGACAAAAGAAGAAATACAGCCTCTCCGTGACCGGCTTCTTGCTCCCCTGGGAATAAAATTCAGTGCTCCTGTTAAGGTCGCCTTCTATCTTGCCGGTGACAATCTTATTGTACTCGAAAATTTCAATGACGAACCGGTAGATGCAACAATCGAATTACCCGGGGTTGCTGATTTCCGTCAGGTTTTGGTGATTCCTTCCGATGGAAAGGCAGTTCTCTCAAAAAATGGAAATGTAGTAAACCTGAACGGAATCACCCCAAGGACACTTGTTGCCATTGAGTATAAATAGATTTTTTATGAAAACAAAGTTATCGGTTCTCATAATGCTTGTATTCCTGACAGCCTGTTCCGTGACACCCGGAAAAAAGAAGGAAAAGGAGCTTGCCGGGAAGATTGTGACAGACGAATACTTTACTTTTACAAAGCAGAAAGCCCTCGATATAATGAAAACCGGTTTTAACGCCGGTGATGGGTACCGTGAGGTATGGATCCGCGATTACAACACATTTATTGAACTGTCCTCCAAAGTCTTCCCGGATTCAGTGCTTAGGGAAAATCTTATAGTATTTTTTCGCATGCAGGGTGATGATGGAAACATAATTGACGGATTTACTCCTGCCAGGCAGATCGGTGAAGATAAGTCTGATTTCATTTATTGTGAACTTGAACCCAGGTACGCAGGTCATAAGAATACAGTGGAAACGGACCAGGAATCATCTCTGGTGCAAGCTGTTTACAAGTATATTCAGATCACGGGCGACAAAACTATCCTGGATGAACTTGCAGGAGATAAAACTGTTTCTTCAAGGCTTGCCGATGCCATGGACTTTCTCCTGAATTACAGATACAATTCAGAATATGGGCTGATAATTGGTGCCACAACAGCTGATTGGGGGGATGTTCAGCCTGAACATGGCTGGGGTGTCGATCTCGATAATAATACTCATCCTGCAATTGATATTTACGACAATGCAATGTTCATAATAGCACTCGACAATCTTATGGAACTAATTCCTGAAACAAGGAATAAATTCGGGAATATCCGGTCACAGCTGGCGGAAAACTGCAGGAAGCACCTCTGGGATCAGGAAAAACAGAAGTTCATTCCTCATATCTATCTTGAAAAGGGATCTCCGTTTCCACCTGATTTTGATGAAAACCAGATTTATTATTTTGGAGGAACTGCCACTGCTATTGAGGCAGGCTTGCTTGAAAGGGATGAAATTAAAACCTCACTGGATGAAATGGTGCTAAGGGTGAAACTTGCCGGTGCTGCTTCCATAGGACTTACTCTTTATCCTCCATATCCCGAAGGGTATTTTGCAAACAAAATAATGAACCCGGAATACAGCTATCAGAATGGAGGTGACTGGACCTGGTTTGGAGGCAGGATGATTCAGCAGCTTATAAAGCACGGTTTTATTGAAGAAGCTTATGAACAGATAACTCCTATGTTAAAAAGGGTGAAGGACAATAACGGATTCTTTGAATGGTATTCGGTTGATAACAAACCAAGAGGTTCAGGGACATTCAGAGGTGAGGCCGGAGTTTTATATAAGGCAATAATTATGCTTGAGGAGTGGGCCGGGAATGTGGCTGTTAAGTAAGACCGAAGACGGAAGACCCAAGCCAGTCAATTGAAACAGGAGACAGTTATTAGAAATGTGGTAAATGTTATGTTGAGTGGATAATTAAATAATATTTTATACGTAAATTTCTACCTGATCGTAAATAATCATAATTTAACTATTAACCCTGATATATTATGGAAAGAAGATCTATTGACCGAAGGCAGTTTATTAAATCTACAGCTGCCCTGGCTGCCCTTGGTGTTATAGGCACAAGTTGCAAACCAAAACCGATAGCAGATATTACAGCCGGTTCACTCCCCAGGTGGCGAGGCTTCAACCTCCTTGAAAAGTTTATTGCTTCAAACAGTAATGATCCATTCAGGGAGTCGGACTTTGCCCTAATGGCTGAACTCGGATTTGATTTTGTCCGCCTGCCAATGTCCTACCGTTGCTGGGCAGATCCATCCGACTGGAAAAAGCTTGATGAAAAGACACTTAAGGAGATAGACCAGGCTGTTGATTTCGGAAAACAATATGGGATCCATGTTAATGTTGCATTTCACAGGGCACCCGGTTTTTCGGTTGACAGGTCTCTGCGTGAACCATTCAACCTCTGGCTTGATGAGGAGGCACAGCAGGCATTCGATTATCACTGGAGTCATTTTGCACAGCGATATAAAGGAATTCCAAATAAAAATGTAAGTTTTAACCTAGTCAATGAACCGGGTTCACTCGATTTTGAAAGAACAAAACCACTTACCCCTGAGTTACATGCAAAAGTTGTAAGAAGGGTGGTGAAGGCAATCCGCGATATAGATCCAAACAGGCTCATAATTGCAGACGGGATGTGGTGGGGTAGAGATCCTTCCGAAGATCTGGCTGATCTGAATATTGCTCAGAGTACAAGAGGGTATGAGCCTTCCCAGATAACCCACTATCTTGCATCGTGGGTTGACGGGGCGGATAAATGGCCGGAACCAAAATGGCCTTTTGTGCCTGAAATGTCAACAGAACTGAGGTATCTTAGCGAGGAAATGAATCAATATTACAGTAGCAAATTAGAAAGGTGGGGGATACCCCTTGGCATGGAATGGAACAGCGAAAGGATCCGTTTGCAGATGATAGAGCCATGGAAACGGCTACAGGCAAAAGGAGTGGGGGTCCATGTCGGAGAATTTGGCGCCTTCAGCAAAACACCCCATGATATAGTAATTGCGTGGATGCGTGAGTTGATGGGGCAATGGAAGGCAGCAGGATGGGGATGGGCGATGTGGAACTTCAGGGGTGGATTCGGAATCCTTGACAGCGAAAGAGCTGATGTTCAGTATGAAGACTTCAAGGGCCATAAACTTGACCGGAGGATGCTTGAATTGATCAGGGAGTTTTGATTCACTATGTTCATGAATAAATATTATGAAAATATTCGGTAAGTATCAGATTTTTATTGTCTTATTAATAATGAGTGTCATTGATATACCAGTATTGGCCACTCAGAAAAAATCATCCAGACCTCCCTTCCCGGAATCAATTGAATGCACTGTAAAATCTTACTACCGTCACAGAACTGATGGAATGCCCGGTAGGGAAGTTATCCTGCATTTTGCAGGACAAAAATTCTCCGGCAAGGGGACAATAAAACTCGAATCAGGCGTCATAAGTGAGACTATTCCTCTCGATGTGACGGTAGCTCTGGACAGTCTGGCAGTTATCCTGCCCGCAGGAGTTGGTGTTAATTCGGCAGCACAGGTTACAATCAGTCTTGCAAATGGAAAAAAGCAAGTTGTAACAAATGTTACAATTCCTCCTAAACGCCACTGGACAGTCTATATATACCCTCATTCTCATGTTGATATCGGCTATACAAACACCCATGAGAACGTTGAGCTTATCCACAAACGAAACCTGGTTTATGGTATTGACCTGGCAAAGAATACTCAGGATTATCCGAAGGATGCAAGATATCTATGGAATCCCGAAGTATTATGGCCTGTTGAAAGATACTTGAGGAATGCCACGCCTGAACAGAAGCAATCGATTGTGGAAGCAGTTCAGCAAGGCTGGGTTCACCTCGATGCAGGATATGTTCATACAAACACTACTGCTGCAGCCGATGAGGAGCTTTTTGAGTTTTTCCGTGAGTGCGCAGCAATGAGAGAGCTTACCGGTAAGAAGATTGAGACTCTTGTGCAGGTTGATATACCGGGCATGACCTGGGGTATAGTACCTGTTGCCTCTGAACTGGGGATAAAATATTGTCTTGCAATGAATAACGGATCCGGCAGGGTAGGTCTATCCACCGATTTCAGTTTCAAACCATTCTGGTGGCAGAGCCCAGACGGTAATTCAAAAATACTCTTCTTCCAGCCCGGAAGTTATGATCCGGGAGCGGTTTATAAGGGATACCAGTACTGGCCTCTAATGGCAGGTCATACCGATAGTGCAACACTTCTTAAAATCGTAAAAACTGATAATCCAAGGGCCTTCTTTATTGATAAATACCTGGATGATAAACTGCCGATGCTTGAAAAATCAGATTATTATCCTTACGATATTTTTCTTATGACCTGGGCAATGGCTGATAATACTCCTATTGATGCCGATCTCCCTGATGCAGTAAAAAGCTGGAACGAAGAATTTGCCTATCCGCATCTTGTAATTGCAAGCGCTACTCAGATGATGCGGGCATTTGATCAGAAATACGGTGATAAACTTCCTGTTCTTTCAGGTGATTTTACAGAATACTGGACTGATGGTCTGGGTACTGCAGCAAAGCAGACAGCCATGAACAGGGCTTCAAAGGAGAGACTGATACAGGCTGAAACAATATGGTCAATGCTTAATCCGGCAACTCCTTCCCCCAGGACTGAGATAAGTGAGGCCTGGAGAAATATCATTATGGGCACCGAACATACATGGTGCTACATGGATCCTAAAAAGCAGCCAATCACAAATGATATTCTAAAGGTTAAATTTGGATTCTTCCAGCAGGGCGAAGATATAAGCAAATCGGTTCTTGAGGAATCAATGAAGAATGTGACAACTGCAGGAAGCAATGAGATAGGGGTATTCAATACCCTTTCATGGAACCGTAACGGACTGGTTTATCTAACACCTGCACAATCAGGAAAGTACAACTCAGTTGTCGATTTGCAGGGTAAATATGTTCCGGCTCAGAATCTTTCAACGGGTGAGCTGGTTTTCCTGGCCAGTCAGGTTCCGGCTTTGGGATCAAAAAAATACATCTTGAAAGAGAGGAAAGTTAAAAATGTGGATGGAATCGCTTTTGGTAATGTCCTTGATAATGGAATTCTTAAAGTGGTTGTCGATGAGCAGACAGGTGATATTAAGAGCTTTATTAGCGAAAACTATGAATTTGCCAGCAAGAATTCCGCTACCCTGGTAAACAGTTACAGGTACCTCCATGGTGATGATGATCCTGAGAAGGCAACAGCAGCCCGGAATATAAAGATATCTGTAAAGGAAAATGGCCCTTTACTTGCAACACTGCTTGTAACGTCAGAGGCTGAAGGATGCAGGAGCCTGACACGCGAAGTTACATTGATAGCAGGCCAGAATCACCTTGAGATAAAGAATACTGTAGATAAGATTGCAGTACCCGAAAAAGAGGGGATTCACTTCGGGTTCGGATTCAATATTCCTTCCCCAAAAACCATGTTCGACATACCCTTGGGAATTGCGGAGCTTGAGAAAGACCAGCTTGCTGCTGCAAACCGCAACTGGATTACTTTTCAGAGGTGGCTCGATATCTCAAACGAAGAGAGTGGAATAACATTCTGTTCGCTTGATGCACCAATGTTCGAAAATGGTACTATGTCGGCCAATGTTCTCGGGGCTGCAACAAATTCTCCGGTGTGGATCCGTAAGCTGGAATCATCTCCGACAATCTATTCATGGGCTCTTAACAATCACTGGTACACTAACTTCCCTCTTAGCCAGGAGGGAATTGTCTCCTTCCGGTACCGTATTCTACCGCACAAAACAAAATATGATGCTGCATCTGCAAACAGGTTTGGACTGGAACAGGCTCAGCCTCTTATCGCCACAACCCAGAAGAAAGGAGCAATAACTGAACAGCCATTTTCAATTGAAGGCAACAGCAGTGTTTATGTTTCCATAATTAAATCCGGTAGCGGAAGCGAGTCATCAAAGATCCGCCTGCGTTCAGTATCGGACAAAACAGAATCAGTAAAGCTTGTCTGGAAAAGCCGTAAACCAAATTCAGTTAAGCTTAACGGAACCGATGTTTGGGGCGAAATACAAGTACCAGCGAAAGGATTTGTTACACTGGATGTAGTTTACGGATCAACTTATTGATTTCCTTTGCTCCCTTTGCGCAATACCATTGCGTCCTTTGCGGTTAAAGGATTTCTGGCATATGAATAATATTAATCCCTGAAAAAGCACTATTTTAGTTGTGAATGCTTTTCAATTTAAATCATAATATATGAAGACCATTTCTATGTTTTTCAAATGGACATACACTTCTCTTTTCCTGCTGATTATATCACTGAATATTTTCGGTCAGTCCCCAAAAACAGAAGCAGGCAAAAAAGGTGATTATTCATATTTCAAAGACGGAACTATAAGCGTTATACCATCCTCCCACCAGGATATAGCATGGATGGACAGCATCGGTGCATGTATTGAATTCCGTGATAAGATGATGATAACCCCGGTTCTGAAAAGACTCAGGGAGAATCCGGAATTCAAATTCTCGGTTGAAGATGCTTTAAGCCTCAGGGAGTACCTGTTAAGGCATCCTGATTCCTGGGCAGAGATCCTTAAGTATACAAAGGAAGGTCGCCTCGACTGGGGAGCAACATACAAGCAACCTTATGAATCGATGTATGATGGAGAATCTTTGATACGGCAGACATATCTTGGCAGAAAGTGGCTTAAAAAGACCCTGCCCGGATGCGATTTCAAAACCTACTGGAACGAGGATGTTCCGGGCCGGTCACTGCAGATGGCCCAGATACTGTCGAAAGCCGGTATCCCGTATATGCAGTTCAGTCGTCACCAGCCCGGATTATACAGATGGTACAGTCCTGACAGCAGCTATGTTACATGCTTTACACCCGGACAATATGATGAGGCCGGGATCCCTGTCCGACAGGCAAATACAGATGTAAGTCAGCTGACAAAGGTATTTACAACAATGCTTGGCAACTGGAACAGCTATTTTAAGCAACGAAAGCTAAATCCGGAATTTCCGTTCATCTATTCACACGACTTTGCAACACCTCCCGATTATGATGCATTTTTTACCGATTGGAATAAAAAATCAGTTTCACTTGGAAAGCCGTCAATAAAATATACTACCGGTACAGAATTCTTACAGGCTGCCTCAAATGGAGATCCGGGTTTTGATGTTATTGAAGGCGAACGTCCTGATGTGTGGCTCTATATTCACGGTCCCTCTCATCAGAAAGCTTTGAAAGCGTCACGTGAAGGTTCCCGTCTTCTCACTGCAGCAGAGAAATTTGCCACCTTCGACGCTATTCAGCAAAACAGTTTTGCAGGTTATCCACAGGCTGAACTGACAAAGGCATGGGAAAATGCGATCTATCCTGATCATGGCTGGGGAGGAAAGCATGGCGACCTTACCGACAGGGCATTCAGAACCGCTTATGAAACTGGCAGGGATATAGCTGCTGAAGTTCTTGATAAATCTGTAAAGAATATAGCTTCAAGAATAAATTTTTTGGGAAAGGGAATCCCCGTAACTGTCTTCAATCCTTTATCATGGAACCGTACCGACATCGTTAAATTTACCTTTAATGCAGAGGGTAATGATCAGAATACTTTCAGACTACTTGATGATACAGGTAGAGAGATTCTTTATGAGCTGACTGATGACCATGAAATATCAGGAAACATAGATGAAGTTATTACCTTCCTGTTTGTTGCACAAGATGTTCCTTCAGTCGGATACAAAACATACTATCTCGAAAAAGGCAAGCCTTCTCCCTTTAAGACCACTTCAAAATCAGATGGACCTGTGTTTGAAAACGACTTCTATAAGGCTGAGTTTGCGGATGGAGGTTTAAAATCAATATTTGATAAAGAACTTTCCGTTGAACTTCTGAACACCGATAAGTTTCTAGGTGGTGAATTATTCACTATGCAATCGGTGGGGAATGGAGCAGGTGAATTTACTGATGTACAGCAGCCAACAATGGAAGGATTTGAAAAGATGAGCCAGTATAAACAACCATGGGCACTGATCTCCTCAGGTCCGGTAAGGGATGTTTATGAGTTCAGAAAAGCAATAAATCATGTTACTGTGGTTGAAAGAGTTATATTTTACCAGGAGCTGAAAAGGATCGATTTTGAAGTTGAACTTCTTGGTTTTGACGGAGAGAGATACCGTGAGTTCCGGCTGGCTTTCCCTCTTAATCAGGCAACTTCTGATGTTGCATATGAAGTGCCAATGGGAGTTGTAAGGGTTGGAAGGGATGAAATGGCCGGTGCTGCCGGTTTCTCAAAAGCTTCGCAGATTTATAGTACCCCATGTGCCCAGGTGCATCCACGGGAGGTACAGGACTGGTTTTCAGCATTTGATGGAAAGAATTCTGTAACTATCAGTTCAGATGTGGCTGTTTTTGACTGGATTGACCCTACAGAAAATCCTGTCAGATACACAATTCTGCAGCCCCTGCTTCTTGCAAGCCGCAAAAGCTGTCATGGTGAAGGAAACTACTACCTGCAGCCCGGCGATCATTTCTATTCTTTCTCACTTTCTTCAAATACCTACGACTGGCGTGGAGGTTACCATAAGGCAATTCAGTCGAACCAGCCTATGAAAGCTGTTGTTACAGACCCTTCCCGTAAGAGCGGAAGCATGCCCGAGACAATGAGCTTTGTTTCTGTAGAGAATAAAAATCTGATTCTCAGCGCTGTAAAGAAATGTGATGATGATGACAATATGATAATCAGGTGTTATGATATTGAAGGTATCGACTCGGAGGCCGATATCAGAGTCCCAATGACATTTAATAAAGCTGAGCTAACAAACATGATTGAAGAGGAGGGAAAGGAAATACCGGGTTCAGGTAATAAACTTAATCTGAAGATCGGTCATCATTCAATTGAGACTATAAAGCTTCATATGAAGTAGATGAAGGAATATTTTAACATAGAGGACACAGAGTTTTGCGCAGAGGACATTTAGAATCAGAATGTGTGTTTTATCTGTGACCTTTGTGTAATCCTTTGTGGTCTTT
>CAYPKL010000033.1:0-3351 GCA_964411285.1 uncultured Rikenellaceae bacterium | reverse complement strand
CGCTGTCTTTATTGCACTGTTCTTATTTACCAGCTGGATGTTATCACTGATAAGCGACAAGCTGTATTTTACATTTTTTTCTTAGTTTCTCTTTATGAAAGGCGGCATTTCGGATATAACAATAAGGAATAAAAAGGCTTCTCATGATTATGAGTTTATCGAAAAATTCATAGCCGGAATAAAACTGACTGGTACTGAAATAAAATCAATAAGGGCCGGAAAGGCAACCCTGACCGATTCATTTTGTTTTTTTAGGGATGGAGAATTGTTTATTAAGGGAATGCATATATCTGTGTACTGGTGGGGGAATCTGAATAATCATGACCCAATGAGGGAGAGAAAACTACTCCTTACCAGGCGCGAACTGAAAAAAATTGACAGAAAGGTCAGGGAGACAGGACTGACCATCATCGTTATCAGAGTATTTATGAATGACAGAGGCCTTGCGAAAGCAGAAATTGCTATTTCGCGGGGCAAGAAGGAATACGACAAGCGCGAAACCCTGAAGCGTAAAGATACTGAGAGGGAGCTCGACCGTATACGAAAAAAATAATCAGAAGTTGGGGCTGAGAAGATACCTTGAGTAGAAATTCACAATAAAGTCAACCGCCTCATCAGAAGTATCAACAAGAGTAAACAGTTCCATATCCCCGGGTGAAATATTATGCTCTTCAGCAAGCATTTTCGACTTTATCCATTCCACCAGCCCACTCCAGTAGTTCTTACCGACTAGAATTATCGGGAACCTGCCAATTTTTTTTGTCTGAATAAGTGTCATCGCTTCAAAGAGTTCATCAAAAGTGCCAAACCCGCCTGGCAGAACAATGAATCCCTGAGCATACTTCATAAACATTACCTTTCTTACAAAAAAGTGATCGAATGTTATCAGCTTATCAGAATCGATGTACATGTTCGGCCGTTGTTCAAAAGGAAGGTCTATATTTATACCGACCGACTTGCCCAAACCCCGTCTGGCTCCTTTGTTCGCAGCTTCCATTATCCCCGGGCCACCTCCTGTAATAACACCATATCCGTTCCGGGTCAGCTTAAATGCAATATCTTCAGCCATCCTGTAATACTTGTCATTGTGATGTGTCCTGGCCGATCCAAAGATTGAAACACACGGACCAATCCTTGCCAGTTTTTCAAATCCTTCTACCAGTTCAGAAATAATTTTAAAAACTCTCCACGAATCGTCTATATGGATCTCATTCCAGTTTTTCTCTTCAAATGCTTCCTTAATAGGATCAGATGGTTTCTCCATGTCGGTTTTGTAAAAGTGGTTTCAAATATAATTAAATCTTAAGCTTTGAGCTCCGGTTTGAGAAATATTCCGGTGTAGCTTTCTTTACAGTTTACAAGCATTTCCGGGGTGCCGGAAAAAATTATGTCTCCCCCGTTCTTCCCCCCTTCCCTGCCCAGATCTATAACATAATCAGCCATTTTAACCACATCCAGGTTATGCTCTATTACTATTACCGTGTTACCTTTTTCAACAAGCTTGTCAAGAACTTCAAGGAGAACCCTTACATCCTCAAAATGCAAACCTGTGGTAGGTTCATCCAGTATATAAAGAGTTTTGCCGGTGTCGCGACGTGCAAGTTCAGTTGCAAGTTTTACCCTCTGGGCTTCACCTCCCGATAATGTTGTCGATTGCTGTCCAAGTCTGATATATCCAAGACCGACATCCTGAAGAGTTTTTATCTTATGATAAATTGAAGGCACATTTGAAAAGAAATCCACAGCCATATTCACAGTCATCTCGAGCACATCACTTATCGACTGTCCCTTGAACTTAACTTCCAGTGTCTCCTTGTTATAACGTTTACCGTTGCATTCGGTGCAATGGACATAAACATCAGGCAAAAAATTCATTTCAATGTTCTTCATTCCGGCTCCTTCACAGCTCTCACATCTTCCGCCTTTTACATTGAATGAGAAGCGGCCGGCCCCAAAACCACGGATTTTGGCCTCTGTGGTCTGTTCAAAAAGCTTCCTTATATCTGAAAAAACTCCTGTATAAGTTGCCGGATTTGAGCGTGGTGTCCTCCCTATCGGCGACTGGCTGACCTCAATTACTTTATCGAGGTGTTCGAGACCCGAGATATCTTTATATGGAAGAGGCGTTTTCCCTGAATTATGATATCTTCTTGCAAGAGCAGGATGCAGGGTTTGATTTATCAATGAAGACTTTCCGCTTCCCGAAACTCCCGTGACACAAATGAATGTTCCGAGAGGAAGAATCACATCCACACCATTCAGGTTATGACCACTGGCCCCTGTCATAACAAGGTATTTCCCGCTCCCTTTTCTGCGCTCCTCAGGAATATTAAAATTCTTCCTGTTGCTCAGATAGCTTGCCGTAAGTGTATTGCTTGCCTTTATCACATCAGGGGCGCCATGGGCAACAACATGCCCCCCAAGTCGGCCTGCCCCCGGGCCCATATCAATTATATGATCAGCCGACAGGATCATTTCTTTATCATGTTCGACCACAATTACAGAATTCCCGGCATCTCTGAGCTGTTTCAATGAAGCAATAAGCCTTCTGTTATCCCGCTGATGGAGGCCTATACTTGGTTCATCCAGAATATAAAGAACATTCACCAGCTTTGATCCAATCTGGGTAGCAAGCCTGATTCTCTGGCTTTCACCTCCCGAAAGAGTCCTGGCGCCCCTGTTTAATGAGAGATACTCAAGGCCCACCTCAAGAAGAAATCCCAGCCTTGCCCTGATTTCTTTAAGAATCTCTGCAGCAATCAATTTCTGCTTTTCTGTCATTCTCTCTTCCACCGTCCCTAGAAAAGCCGACAGCTCCCTGATATCCATCGAGGCCAGCTCCCCTATGTTCTTATCTGCTATCCTGAAATATAATGACTCTTTTTTAAGTCTTGTCCCATTGCATTCCGGACACACTTCGTACTGAACATACTGGTCCCTGATCCTGGTCCCGTTCTTTTTACCATTAATAATTTCTATGTTACCAACGAAATTTACAACACCCTCAAATGTCAGAAAGTAATTTGAGGTCATTCCAAGTGGGGTATTCGACAGTTTCAGAACTTCATCTGAACCATAGAGAACTTTATTCATAGCCTCCTCCGGAATATCCCTGACAGGTGTGTCGAGAGTAAATCCGTTTTTCTCTGCAATAGCTTCAATCTGCCAGAATATCCAAACGTTTTTATACTTGCCTAAAGGTTCTATCCCTCCTTTCCGGATACTCAGATCAGGATCAGGAATCAACTTGTTTATGTCTATCCCGGAAATCTCACCAAGTCCGTTACAGTGGGTACAGGCGCCCTGAGGAGAGTTGAATGAGAAAGTATGAGGGGCAGGTTCGTTGTAGGA
>CAYPKL010000032.1:0-14255 GCA_964411285.1 uncultured Rikenellaceae bacterium | reverse complement strand
GAAAATTATATTCTTGACATTGTATTTGCCAGTCGTAAACCTGAAAAATACGGACTCCCTTCTTTCACAAATATGATTTCGTACGGAGCTTCGCCAAGAGCTTCCATTAACCTCGCACTAGCCTCAAAAGCATTTGCTTTTATAAAGAGAAGAGGCTATGTAATCCCTGAAGATGTAAGGACAATATGTCCTGATGTCATGAGGCACAGGATTGGTCTCACTTATGAAGCGGAGGCAGAGAATATAAATCAGGATAAAATTATTTCGGAAATTCTTAACGTTGTAGAAGTTCCTTAACAATTAATCGATCCCGCCTCCCGGGAAAAGAGATTTAAAGATTTACTAAGTTATTTCATTTACAGGTTACATGTTGTGGAAGCTGCCGAATTATTAAAGAAGGTAAGACGAATTGAAATCAAGACCCGTGGTTTGACCAGGCATATTTTTGCCGGTGAATACCACAGTGCCTTTAAGGGACGCGGCATAGCCTTTAATGAAGTCAGGGAATATCAATATGGTGATGATATAAGAAATATCGACTGGAATGTTACAGCACGTTTTAACCATCCTTACATTAAGGTTTTTGAGGAAGAAAGAGAGCTTACAGTAATGCTTCTTATCGATGTAAGCGGTTCTGGAAATTTTGGTACAAATGCAGGTTTCAAAAAGGATATTATGACCGAAGTAGCAGCCGTACTCTCTTTTTCTGCCATTTATAATAATGATAAAATCGGTGTTATCTTTTTCTCTGATATTGTTGAAAAATTTATTCCTCCCCAGAAGGGAAGAAAGCATATCCTGAGAATAATAAGAGAACTTCTTGATTTCAGGCCTGAAAGCAATAAAACCAATCTAAGTGAGCCTCTCAGGTTTTTGACAAACGCGATAAAAAAAAGATGCACGGCCTTTATCATTTCAGATTTCATTGCTCCTGATTTTGACGAAGCGCTTAAAATTGCGGCCAATAAGCATGATGTTGTTGCACTGAATGTATCTGATCCTTTCGAGAAAGCAATACCCGATATGGGGCTGATCAAGGTGATGGACTCTGAAAATGGCACAGAAAGATGGATTGACACATCTTCACGCATTGCCAGGCAGGCATATTCAGATTGGTGGAATAATCACATGAAAAATATAGAAAACTCCTTCCGGAAATATGGCATCGATTACACGGAGTTAACCACCGGAAAAGATTATGTTAAACCTCTTATGAAGCTCTTTGAGAGCAGATAATTATATATAAATGAAAAGGTTCTGTTTACCAATATTGATCTTATTTCTTGGTGAAATTGTTCTTCAGGGGCAGGATATTTCAGTTACTGCAGGTTTTGACAGCTCAAAGGTATTTGTTGGCGATCAGATTAATTTTTCAGTTACCGTAAATCAGCCGGCCGGACTTAAACTGCCTTTCCCATATTTTAAGGATACCCTGGTAAAAAATATTGAAATTCTGTCAGGACCGGTAGTGGACACCACAGTGATTTCCGACAGGATGATAAAAATTACCGGTAAATATCTTGTTACATCTTTTGATTCAGGACTTTATAAGATTGATCCTGTTTTTGTTGAATTTAGGAATAGCGAAGGCGTAAAAAGGTTTTATTCTGATTATTCAATACTTGAAGTAAACAGGGTAAGATTAACTCCACCTGACACAGTAACAAAAATATTTGACATAATTAAACCCTATAAAGCTCCGCTATCGGTTGCGGATATACTTCCCTGGGTTCTTTTAGCTCTTTTTACGGGTGTAATTATCTGGTTATTAAGGAGGTTTATAAAGAAATACCGGAAGGTAAAAAAAGATATACCGGAGCCTGTTATTGCAGAACCGGCACATATTATTGCTTTCCGGGAACTTGGTATTCTCAGGGAAGAAAAGCTCTGGCAGTCAGGAGAAACCAAGAAATACTATACAAAGCTCACTGAAATACTACGGAAATATCTCGAAAACCGTTTTGGCGTCTGTTCTCTTGAACTTACAACTTCTGAGACTCTTGAGGCGCTTGTTAAAACCGGTTTCAGGAAAGATGATTCATATAACCTGCTTAAAATAGTACTCAATGGGGCCGATCTGGTCAAGTTTGCAAAATACCGTCCCGAAGCTTCTGAAAACGAACAGAACTTTGAAAATTCCTGGAAATTCGTTTCAGTAACAAAGAAAGAAGAGCAGGTAGAAGAGACCAGCGATATCAACACCATAAAGAAAGGGGGGAGTGTATGAACGGAATAAAATTTGCAGAGCCGGCCTTCCTTTATCTGCTGCTCCTCATCCCCGCAGTAATTGCGTACTATATTTACAGACAGCAGAAAACATATGCTTCTCTTCGCATGCCCGGGCTTCAGCCTTTTGAAAAGGCCGGAACAACTTTCAGACACTATCTGCGGTATATTCTATTTGCGCTCAGAATTCTGGCCATCACTCTGCTTATTTTAGTTCTTGCCCGTCCGCAGTCGACAGACAAATTTCAGGATGTAACCACTGAAGGTATTGACATTGTACTCGCCCTGGACATTTCCGGAAGTATGCTTGCACGCGACTTCAAGCCTGACAGACTTGAAGCATCAAAAAATGTGGCCACTGAATTTATTTCCGGCCGGCCATATGACCGGATAGGATTAGTTGTGTTCAGTGGTGAGAGCTTTACCCAATGCCCGCTTACAACCGACCATGCTGTTCTGATTAATCTGTTGCGGGATATAAAAAGCGGGATGATAGAAGATGGAACCGCCATTGGCATGGGATTAGCCAACGGCATCAACCGAATTAAAGACTCAGAAGCAAAAAGCAAGGTGATTATTTTGTTAACAGATGGGATTAACAACAGGGGCGAGATTGCTCCTGCAACTTCAGCTGAAATAGCAAAAACTTACGGAATAAGGGTTTATACAATTGGTGTAGGAACTCAGGGTATGGCTCCATACCCGGTCCAGACTCCATTTGGAACCCAGTTTCAGAATATGCCGGTTGAAATAGATGAAGCAATTCTTAAAGAAATTGCACAGACCACCGGCGGGAGGTATTTCAGAGCAACTGATAATGATAAACTTGTTCAGGTTTATGGGGAAATAGACAAACTTGAAAAATCAAAAATTGATGTAAGACAATTTAGCAGAAAGGAAGAAAAGTACATGATTCCTGCAATAATTGCTTTTTTCCTTCTGGCAGTTGAAATTCTTTTAAGAAATACAATTTATAAAAGCTTAACTTAAACTTATAAGATAAAAATGCAGCTATTCAGATTTGCAAATCCCGAATATTTATACCTGTTGCTTCTGTTGCCGGCGATGATTATCTTATATTTAATCAATAATCTGCGCAGAAAAAGATTACTTAAAAACCTTGGTGATACCCCGGTTGTCTCAAAGCTGATCCCGGAAATGTCTAAAAGCAGGCCTTTTGTTAAATTCTTAATCATTCTCCTTGCAATTACATCATGCATATTAATGCTTGCACGACCGCAATTTGGATCGAGGCTTGAAGAGGTGAAGAAACAGGGTGTTGAAGTAATAATAGCCCTTGATGTCAGCAATTCGATGCTGGCAGAGGATATTCAGCCAAACCGGCTGATCAGGGCTAAGCAGGCAATATCCCGACTTGTCGACAACCTGGATAATGACAGAATAGGCTTAATAGTTTTTGCGGGAGATGCATATACCCAGATTCCTGTTACAACGGATTATGTCTCTGCGAAAATGTTCCTTTCAACAATTACTCCTGAAATGGCTCCAAAACAGGGCACTGCAATTGGTTCTGCAATACATCTGGGCATACGTTCCTTCAGCCCGGGGGAAGGCAAAAGCAAAGCATTGATTATAATTACAGATGGCGAAAACCACGAAGATGATCCGGTTGCGGCAGCTGAGGAAGCATCAGCTTCAGGGATTGTTATCCATACTATTGGTATCGGCTCTGCAGAGGGAGTTCCGGTGCCTGTTAATACTTCCGGAAGGAAAGATTATCTGAAGGACAATGAAGGAAATACGGTAATAACAAAACTGGATGAGGAAATTCTTAAAAAGATAGCACTGAGCACGGATGGAAACTATATCAGGGCAAGCAATTCAAGCATAGGTCTTGATGAGATTTTCAGCGATATAAGAAAGATGAAAAAAGAGGAGCTGGAGAGTAAAATGTACACAGAGTATAATGATCAGTTTCAGTTTTTTGCTGCATTATCTATAATTCTGCTACTGCTTGAATTCATTATTATGGAAAGGAAAAACAGAAAACTGGCCAACATAAGGTTATTTAAATTCAGGATATAGATTGCTTGATGAAATGAGATTACCGACCACAGATATGACACCAGATACTAATTTCAGGTTTTTGATATTAACGGCGTTTTTGCTGATTTCCATCGTTTCAAGCGGGCAGGGCGAAAAAAAATTCATAAGACAGGGTAACCGTGAGTATGAGAAAAGCAAATTCCCGGAATCAGAGATCGCCTACAGAAGAGCCCTTGATAAAAATAAGTCGTTTCCTGATGCCACTTTCAACATCGGTGATGCACTATATAAGCAGAAAAAGTATGAAGAGGCCGGAAAACAGTTTGTTGAGAACTCGACAATGAACGACAACAAGGAAAAGAAATCTTCTGCTGCCTATAACCTCGGAAATTCTCTTCTGATGGCTGGTAAATTGCAGGAAAGCATCGAAGCTTTTAAGAACTCCCTTAAGCTCAAGCCTGAAAATATGGAGGCGAAATATAATCTGGCTTATGCTCAGGATCTGCTTAAACAGCAACAGGATCAGCAAAAGCAAAACCAGGAAAACAAAGATCAGAACAAAGATCAGAACAAGGATCAGAATAAGGACCAGAACAAAGATCAGAACAAAGACAAAAATGACAATAAGGATCAGGATAACAAGCAGAATGACCAGCAGCAACAACAACAGCAGCAACAGGGAATATCAAAGGAGGATGCAGAAAGACTGTTAAATTCAATTGCAAATGATGAAAAAAATGTCCAGGAAAAAGTTAAACTTGCAAAAGCTGCAAATTCAAAGGTCAAAACATTGAAAAACTGGTAATATCAACAAAATGGGATCAAAAAGAATCATATCGGCGCTCGTCTTACTTATCTTCCCGTTGTTGGTCCGAAGTCAGGAAATATCTGTTGTTGCCAATTACCCCTCAGTGGTAAGGGCAGGAGAGCAATTTGCAGTTTCATGGATTGTAAATTCAGGAGGGGGCGAGTTCTCCGCTCCTTCATTTGGGGAATTCTATAAACTGATGGGTCCCCAGACATCGTACAGCTCAAGTACTCAAATCATTAACGGAAAAGTTTCAAGAGAGACAACCTATACTTATGTTTACTATATCCAGGCTACCAGAGAAGGAAAATTTGTAATCGCACCTGCAACCTTTGTTCATAAGAATAAGACATACAGCTCTGATTCTTTAAGAATTGAAGTTGTTTCATCCGGCACTTCCTCCCAGACTGCTGCAGCGCCGGGAGCCGGAAACATTGAAAACGATGAACCTGTACGGGAAACCGGTGATGATATTTTTCTTAATCTTTCGCTGGATAAGAAAGAGGCTTTTGTCGGCGAGCATATTGTAGCAACTGTTAAAATATACACCAGGGTTGATATCTCCGGGATAAATGAAATCAAGTTTCCGGATTTTCAGGGTTTTTTAAGGACTGATCTGAATACTCCGCCATTAACAGCGCTCAAGCGTGAGAATGTGAATGGTAAAATTTACGGGACAGGGATCGTTCAGCAATTTCTGCTCTACCCACAGATTTCAGGCGAAATATTAATCGATCCTGTTCAAATCACGGCTTTGGTTCAGCAAAAAACAGGACAATCTGATCCGTTTTTCGGAGACTTTTTTTCAACCTATACTACTTCTCCAAAAGCAGTTTTTAGTCCTGTTGTTAAGGTCAGGGTAAAACCTCTGCCAGGAAATAAACCCGAAGATTTTTCAGGTATTGTAGGGAAACTATCACTTTCAGCTTCCCTGGATAAGGATTCTGTCAGCGTTAATGATGCCGTGAATCTTAAAATTATCCTTTCAGGTAGTGGCAATCTGAAGCTTGCAAATGCCCCCGGATTGAAACTACCGGCAGATGTAGAGGTATATGATCCCAAAGTATCCGACGATCTGAAAAGCGGATCAAATGGCACCTCCGGAAACAAAAGTTTTGAATATTTGCTGATACCGCGACATTACGGCGAATATTCGATACCATCAGCTTCCTACTCATATTTCGATATTTCGACTAGAAAATATGAAAAGCTGACAATTCCCGAACTTCATTTTTACGTCAGTAAAGGAAATGACCAGAATTCAGGGATCACAGTCTATGGCGGAGTATCAAAGGAGGATGTCAAATATCTTGGCAAGGATATAAGATTTATTCAGCAGAAGCCTGGTTCATTAAAAAAATCCGGGGGTCTGATATCTTCCAGACGGTCATTTTATAGTGCTTATGCATTTGCCATGTTCTTGTTTCTCCTGGTACTCTTTATCAGACGTGAGCATATCAGAAGAAATTCTGACCTTACCATGGTTCGAAACAGGAAAGCCGCAAAAATAGCCGGGAAAAGGCTTAAAGAGGCAAACCGCTGTCTTAATGAAGGACCTGCTGATAAATTCTACGATGAAATATTAAAAGCTATATGGGGTTATTTAAGTGATAAACTAAATATACCGGTATCGGAACTTACAAGAAGCAATGCTGTTAATTCACTGGAAGAACGAGGTATTGAAGAAGAGCAGATCGCGAAACTGACATCTGTGCTCGATACATGCGAATTTGCCCGTTATGCACCCTCAACATCAGGAACAGAAGCTTTTAAAATATATGAGGAGGCATCACAGTTTATCAGTTCAGTAGAAAATTCGATTATTAAAAAATGAACGCGTTGAAAAAAGATCTTTTGTTTATATTGATACTTCTCTTTACGGCCACAATGGCTCTTTCGCAAGAGAAGCCATCAGTAAAATTTGAGCAGGGTGTTAAGGAGTATACAGCATCCGGTTATCAGGAGGCTCTCAACACCTGGCTTGATATTTACAATACAGGTTACCGTTCTGCATCACTAAACTATAATATCGGGAATGCTTACTTCAAGCTGAATAATATTCCGGGAGCTGTTCTTTTTTATGAAAGAGCCCGTCTTCTTAAACCGGCCAATGATAACATTAGCTATAATCTGCAAATCTCCAGATCACTTGTCGTTGATAAATTTGAAGAGATACCTGAAATTTTTTTTGTACGATGGTTTGATTTTCTATCGTTGCTTTTAACAACTAACAAGTGGGCAGTGATAAGCATAGTAACTTTTGTACTGTTCCTGTTATTCCTGTCAGTTTATTTCTATTCATCGGCTTACAAACTCAAGGTCATCAGCTTTTGGACAGCATTGATCTTATTAACAGTGTCGGTACTATCATTATCTCTGACATTAAGAAACAAATCTTTGGTTTACGACAGCCATAAAGCAATTATTTTTGCTCCTTCAGTAAATGGTAAAAGTTCGCCGGATAACAGCGGTACCGATCTGTTTATTCTCCATGAAGGATCAAAAGTATCAATAGAAGATGAAGTGGGAGGGTGGTATGAAATAAAACTCTCTGATGGTAACAAAGGCTGGGTTCCTTCCGATTGCCTGAGCATTATTTAATCATGGAAAAGAAAAAAATAAACACTTCGCGCACTCCTGTTTACAGGGATGCAGGATTTGAATTATATGATGCTGAAAAAGCAAAAAACGCTTTTACCAAAGAAGCAGAAAATGAAAGAGAACCGGAACTTTACATCTATTCAAGATATCGTAATCCCACAGTAGTTGCCGCTGAAGAGGAAATAATGAAAATTGAAGAGTGTAAATGGGCTCTACTTACCCAATCGGGTATGTCATCAATTGATACGGCAGTTTCAATTTTTCAGAAAGGCAGATCAACCCGACCATGGTTGTTTCTCAGTGATATTTATGGGGGTACACTGTCATTTATCGAATCAGTTCTGAAAAAGCGCCGGGGACTAGATATTCATATGTTTAATCCTGAATCAGAGAAATATGATCTGGATGAATTTGAGAAAGTTGTACGCAGGACAAAACCCGAATTTGTGTACCTGGAAACAATTTCAAATCCAATGTTAATAGTCATTGATGCTGATCAGGTTATAAAATGCGCCCACAGGTACGGATCCAAAGTTATTGTCGACAATACATTTGCGACTCCATTCCTCTGCAGGCCGCTTGAAAGAGGTGCCGATATTGTTATTCACAGCGCTACAAAGTACTTTTCCGGCCATGGAAATATTACTGCAGGCATTTTATGCGGAAATGATTCATCGCTTATGAAATCTGCGGTGGAATACCGTAAATTTGTCGGCCATATGATGTCATCAGATGATGCCTACAGGCTTCATACCCAGATGCAGACCTTTGAATTAAGGTTTAGTCAGCAATGTTTAAATGCATTCAGACTATCAGGAATTCTTGACAATTCTCCAGTTATAAAGAAAGTCTGGTATCCTGGACTAAAAAGCCACCCGACCTATAATGAAGCCCTGAAACTCTTTGGTGAAAAAGGTTTTGGAGCAATGATAACATTTGATTTTGATGGAAAATCAGAAAATGAGAAGAAAGAAAGGAGAGATAACTTTATAGAAGTTGTCTCTGACAAGATAAAACTTGTTCCATCGCTTGGTGATTCAAAAACTATTCTCCTTCCCGTGGAATCTGTGTGGGGAGCAAAATATCCGGAACCGGGAATGATTAGATTATCAGTTGGTTTCGAAGATTATTCTTTTCTGGAAACAACTATTATGAATGCTTTAAATTAAGAATATAAATTTCCCTGCCCAACCTGCGAAAATCTGCGGGATCAGCGGGAAAATCAAAAATATCTCCGGCAGATCCCTCCGGCATCGGCAGTTGTTGTCATGCCCAGTTTATCGGCGTTATTCCATTTTGTTTCAGATACTCATTGCACCTGCTGAAATGCTTATTACCAAAAAAGCCCCTGGACGCTGAAAGAGGTGATGGATGAACCGATTCAAGAACAAGGTGTTTTGTACGGTCTATTGATTCTCCCTTTTTTTGTGCATAAGCTCCCCATAAAAAGAATACAAGATTCTTTTTTTCATTATTCAGAACCTTAATAACATTATCTGTAAACTCTTCCCATCCTTTCTTCTGATGCGATCCGGCCAGATGTGCCCTTACGGTAAGAGTTGCGTTCAGCAAAAGCACACCCTGACCAGCCCACCGGGTAAGATTACCTGATGCAGGATGTGATATCCCCAGGTCCGATTCAATTTCCTTGAAAATATTGACCAGGCTGGGCGGAAATCCGATCCCTTCCCTTACAGAAAAACATAGTCCGTGCGCTTGTCCGGGTCCGTGATAAGGATCCTGACCCAATATTACGGCTTTTACTTTGTCGAAAGGACAAAGATCGAAAGCATTAAAGATGAGAGATCCGGGGGGATAGACCACAGATTGCCGGTACTCTTCCCTTACAAAATTTGTTAACCTGACAAAGTACTCTTTGTCAAATTCGCCCTGTAACCTTGACTTCCAGTCTGATCCAATTTTTACATCCATAACAAATGATTCTCTGTTTATTCTCATCTAATTTAAGTAAAAAGGGCTGACTTTATATGCCAGCCCTCAACTACCGTCCACCCTTCATAACCTAAAACTATAGAAAAAACCTAATGACAGACAGTAAGATCCAAGAAAAGATTTAATGCTTCAATTATAATTTGTTAAGAAATAACACCATTATGATTAATTCATCAACTAAAACTATCATTTTCCTTATCAAATCTATAATAGATTTTCCCAATTTCCTAATGTTTACATGCAATTTTTATGATTTTATAACCCATTTTTTTAACAGTTTTTTAACCGGAATTAATAATTTTACTGAAAAACAATGGCAAAAGAAATTGAGCGAAAATTCCTTGTTAGGGGTAGTTTTGTGGAGCTTGCTGTTAAGGAAAAAAGAATTACCCAGGCTTATCTTTCAGTCGATTCCTTAAGAACAATCAGAGTGCGCATTTGCGATGATAAAGCATTCCTTACAATAAAAAGTCGGGAAAACATGATCTGGTTTGAAAGAAATGAATGGGAAGTGGAACTAAAATTGTCAGATGCAAATGAGATATTAGAAATATGCCTCCCCGGGAAAATTGAAAAATCAAGATATTTAGTTCCTTACGAAAATCATGTCTTTGAAGTGGATGTATTCCATGGGAAGAATGAAGGGTTGGTCATTGCCGAGGTTGAACTGACTGATGTAAATGAATGGTTTGAAAAGCCTGACTGGTTAGGGGAGGAGGTAACAGGAAGACCCGAATATTATAATTCCAACCTCATATAAACAGGTTGGTTTTGAAAATAAATATAAGGTGATCCAACAGGATCAGAGAATCTTGGAATAAATCTGTTTAGGATCGTCAGGACCATAGAATTCTTTCAGACTGGCCTGAAGATCATAACCATTATTGTGATAAAAGGCTTCTGTTGAAGAATATAACGGCCGTCCGGAAGTCTCAATCCAAAGTATTTTTCCTCCCATAGCTTTTACATCTTTTTCTATGGCTTTAAGGAGAACCGAACCTAATTTCTTGTTTCTGGAACCATTATGGACAGCTATCCAGTATAAATCCCAGCTATGTGTCGAAAAGGCATTCTTACCGTAATTTGCAAATGCTATAAATCCATCCTCATCCTCAATTTTCATCCAGTAATATCCCGATTTCTCCATTCCTTTGGTAAGAGTCTCATCGGCAATTTCAAGGGCGGTTTGAATCTCAAATTCATAAAAAAAATCTGTTGATCTAAGAATCTTCTCTATACCCTCCCTGTCTTTTGGATCTATTCCTTTGGATAATACCGCCATCAGATACTTTTTAATTGTTTAAATCACTTATTATCCGCTGCAGTACCTCTGTTATTGGGAGGCCTGCTTCTGTTGTTGCAGCAACAAGACCGCTATCGGGTGACATACAGGGATTTGCATTTACCTCAATTACGTATGGATTTCCGTCTTTATCTATTCTCATATCCACTCTGGCATAACCTTTAAGTCCAAAAACGTGCCAGCATTTCAATGCTATATCCCTGATTCTTTCAGCAAGGAGTGGATCAATTTTCTCACCGGGAAATTCCCGTATTGTATTCTTATATTCAAAACTTTCTTCGACCCATTTTGCTTTAAAATCCACGATTCTTGGCTTGTCATCTTCAAAATTGTGGAATACCATCTCTGCCGGTGGCATAACTTCTGGGCCATTTTCACCGTAAAGAACACTTATATTGAATTCACGGCCGTCGATATAATCCTGAATTATCCAGTGTGAATCATCAAATCCTTCAAAATTTTTTTCATAACCCGGAGTGAATGTAAAGACCGAGTCGCCTGTTATTCCAAGAGAACCATCCTCCCATACAGGTTTAATTATGTACTGATGTCCTGGTTTAAGCATCCTGTACTGAGATGGAACATATGTCAACGGAGCACTGATTTTTTCATCCAGCATTATCTTGTTTGACAATGCTTTACTGGTTGTTATAAACATTGCTTCAAGCGGATTTCCCGAATAAGGAATTGAATACATGTTCAACAACGCCGGGATAAAATAACTAATCTCCCCCTTATTAATTATGGATTCAACAAGGTTGAAAACGAAATCAGGTTTTTCTGCAGCAAGCTGCCCAATCTCGTTCATAAAGTCAGCTGTGATTCCTTTCCTGTAAGTTTCTAAACCTATTTTTACAAGATTCCCTTCAATATATTCGACCTGATCAAGCACATCAAGTTCATCAGGCAATGCACCTTCCCCTGGCTGGTTAAAAAGAATACAGCATTTTTTCTTATTCATAAAGGCAGATGATGTCTTTTGATAGCTGATTTCATAATCATTTCAATCAGCGACTGATAATTTATTCCAACCATATTGGAAAGGATTGGCAGATCAGAATGTATGGGATGAAGACCTGCAAGTGGATTTACCTCTATTAAGCATATTTTCCCGTTGCGGTCAGCTTTCAAATCAACTCTTCCTCCATCAACGACGCCAAGGGCCTTCCATACCTTCAGAGCCACCGTTTTACATTCTTCCATATATTCCTGACCTATTGGCATGTATTTGCAGTAAACCTGATAGTTTTCCTTAAATTCAACAGAATAAGGCAGGTTATCCTTGCATTCTATTTCCATTCCTCCGATTGCTACAGAATCTTCTCCGGAACCCACAATCCCAACAGTAAATTCCCTTCCCGGCAGGTATTCTTCAACCAGGGCAGGTTGTTCAAATCGTGATAGTAAATATTCAACCATCTCTCTGAGTTCAGATGGAGATTTCACAAGGCTCTTTTCGGTAATCCCTTTTCCTGTTCCTTCTGAAACAGGTTTGATAAAAAGCGGATATTGAAGTGTGCATTTTTCAAGATCTATTAAATCTGTAATAAGCATTCCCGGGCTGACCGGAATTCCGGCAGCCGATACTATTAACCGCGTGAGATGCTTATTAAGGGATATGCCCAGAATTACCGGACCGCTGAAAACGTAAGGGATCTTGTACTGATCAAGTATTGCCGGCACAACCGACTCCCGTCCGTCGCCATACAATCCTTCTGCAATATTAAAAACAAGATCCCATCGTTTTCCCGCCGCAAGTGATTCAATAAGCTGGAAACAATTTCCAATAGGATCAGTTTCAAATCCCATCCTTTTCAATGCTCCGGCAATTGCATCAACAGTTTCCTGCTTGTCAAATTCAGCAGTATCCTCCATAGAATAACCACGGTCAAGGTACCACGACCGCAAATCATACGTAAGTCCGATTATCATCTATAAAAATCTATTTCTCAGGATATTCACACAAATCACCTTTGTAATTACGCAGAACAATGTGCTCATCATTATGTTCAACAACATAGTCGGGCAGGAGAGGGATTTTACCTCCGCCGCCGGGAGCATCGATAACGAAAGTAGGAACTGCATAACCGCTTGTGTATCCGCGTAAGCCTTTCATAATTTCCAGACCTTTCTTTACAGTTGTCCTGAAATGACCCGAACCTGGAATTAAGTCGCACTGATAGAGATAATAAGGTCTGACCCTGATCTTCAGCAGCTTATGCATCAGCTCTTTCATCACTGATACATTGTCATTTATCCCTTTCAGCAGAACGGTCTGGCTTCCAAGAGGAAATCCATTATCAGCGAGTTTGTTGCAGGCTTTTGCACACTCCTCGGTAATCTCAAGAGGGTGAGAAAAATGAAGGCTGATAAAAAGCGGATGATATTTTTTCAGCACATTAACTAATCCGTCGGTAATTCGTTGTGGTAAAACAACAGGTGTTCTGGTCCCTATCCGGATAATTTCGACGTGCTCAATTTTTCGTATATTAAAAAGAATATAATCCAGTATTTCGTCAGTCAGCGTAAGGGGATCACCTCCACTGATAAGAACATCTCTGACTTCCTTATGAGCAGCAATATAGCTGAATGCCTTTTCGAAATCCTGTCTTCCTAGTCTATCAAGTTTTCCGACTGAATGGGATCTGGTGCAGTATCTGCAATAATTTGAACAAACCTGAGTGACAGTAAAAAGGACCCTGTCGGGGTATCGGTGTACTATACCTTTGACAGGTGAAAAAGATTTCTCATGCAAAGGGTCTGCCTGCTCACTGCTGGTCTCAAATAGTTCTTCAATCACCGGTACAACATTCCTGCGAAGAGGATGGGATGGCTTTGTATTATATATAAGTGAGGCAAAATAGGGTGTGATCCTTAAGGGAAGCCGGCCTTTCAGATTGTTAATAGCCAACATCTCCTTCTCGGTTAATTTCATGATCTTCTTCAGGTCGTCCATGCTTGTAAAAGCATTACGGAGTTGCCATTTCCAATCATTCCAGGATTCTAAAGTTGTTAGGGGGAAATACCGGGCTCTGAATTCCGAGCTTCGGTTGCTAACTAACTGATTTGGGATTACGTTTTGCGAAAAAAACATGGTTTTCGCGCCAGGCTCTTCGTCAGAAGAGCAACCCACGAGGCGGCCCTCACCGTGGAGGGCAGCAACCTCATTATTGTTAGCGTTCATAACAGTAGATGAAAACTCTCACCTTTTCCTTTTAATTTTCTTGTTTAATTGGTTTTAGAAAAAATAAATTGGGACGAAAATATATATTCTATAAATACATTGTACTTTCCGGCCATTATAAATATCAACATGAATTTCAATTTATTAACATTTAGTTTATTTATTTCGCTGCA
>CAYPKL010000031.1:0-4969 GCA_964411285.1 uncultured Rikenellaceae bacterium | reverse complement strand
TGATAAGCATAATCGGCAATCTTTTTGGTCTCGATCATTCCTCCTGATGTCAGCAGATCGGGATGAATGATGCTCACCGTATTCTGTTCGATCCATGGTTTGAAATTCTCAAGGCTGAATATATCTTCGCCGTTCAGGGTGGGCGTTTTGGAACCTGCAGTGATTTGCCTGTTGAGATTAACGGCATTGAATCTGGTGAAATGGATCACATCTTCAATATAAGCGAGATCGAATTTCGGGTCAGCCATGTAATTCCCCAGTTCGATGCCGCTTTCCACAGTCATGTTGCCAAAATGATCAGCACCCAGTTTCACATCATACCCGATTATATTTCTCGCCGAGATGACATGTTCACCCCATTTTTCAAGACCTTTCCGGGTAGGAAGATTTTTAGTATAGGCTCCGTCAATATCCCTTATCAGAGCAGGGGTCAGATCAATCTTGTAATGCTTTAGTCCCAGGTCAAATCTTCTTTTCATCATCAGTTTCAGATTCTCTTCCTTTAAAACAGTCGGGCAATCAGCATAAATTTCGACCTTATCGCGGACCTTATCCCCCAGGAGTTTCCAGCATGGTACTCCAAGCGCTTTGCCCGCAAGGTCCATAAGAGCTATATCCACTGCGGCATATCCCCCAGCATATCTGCCGGGTCCTGTCAGATGGCGGATGCTTCTGAGAATAGTCTCTACATCAAGAGGATCTTTCCCAACCAGGTAAGGTTTCAGCATCAGGGCCTGCGCAACCCAGCCGGCATCCCTTACTTCACCCAGCCCGACAATGCCCTGATTGGTGTATATCTTAATGATAGGGAAATCATAAATAGCTGCCAGGGTTGCTCCCCGGATGTCAGTTATCTTCAGATCAGAAGGTCTGGAATATGCATCTTTAGGGTTGACAATTGAATTGCCGGCAGCTAATCCTGAATATCCAAGGGCCATTCCGCCGATCGCTGATTTCTTTAAAAAAGATTTTCTGTCCATGGTATTATTTTTAATAATTATTGATGATACCGGATTAAGAATACTTTGTGAACCTTTGTGTTAACCTTGGTGCCCCTTTGTGGTAAAAAATAAAGACATTAACCACGAAGGAACGCAAAGGTTAACACAAAGGAACACAAAGGAAAGAGTACTTAAAATTCTATTTTCAATATAGTTTCATCAGGTTAGTTAGTTTTTCATTCAATTGCTTTTTTCAATGCTGCTCTTGCAAGGATTCGTGTTGAATCGAACACAGGTAAAGGGGATTCATCAGGGAGAACTATTAAAGGTATTTCGGTGCATCCAAGAATTACAGAATCACAGCCCTTTGCTTTCAGTTCGCTTATCACATTTAAGAAGTAATTCTTCGATTCTGGTTTTATAACGCCATACACCAGTTCGCTGAAAATGATATTATTGATCTGCACCCTTTGTTCTTCCGTCGGGATCTCAAAATTGATATTCCTGACAGCAAGCTTTTCAGGATAAACAGGTCCTTCCATCAGGAACTTTGTACCAAGAATGCCCGTTTTCTTGAAGAAATTATTATAAGCCTCTCCTGCAACTTCTTCCGCGATATGCAACCATGGGGTGGAAATCTCTTTCCTGACAATAGAAAATGACTGGTGTATTGTATTATCAGGGCAAATCAGTATTTCAGCCCCGGCAGAACATAATTTTTTTGCTGATGATATCATCAGATCAGCAACTCCATTCCAGTCATCCCTGACGATATACTTCATATATTCATTCAAAGGATGTGTATGGAGACTTACTTCAGGATGAGAATGTTCACCCAGGTACCTTGCACCTTCGTTGCAGATTGTACGGTAGCAGAGCGCTGCCCCTTCATAACTGCATGCCACAATTCCTATATGTTTTGTCATTTCACTTCAAATTTTCCTTCAAGCCTTATGTCTTTAGATGAACTGCCAACCATCACTTTGAAAATGCCGGGTTCAACAACAAAATTCATGTCCCTGTCATATAGAGAGAGCTCATCGGGGGTTAGAATGAATCTTACGTTCTTCACCTCTCCCGGTTCAAGGGAGACCTTTTCATATCCCCTGAGCTCTCTGACAGGTTTTGATGTGCTGGACAGAACGTCGTTGATATACAACTGGGCGACTTCAGCCCCTTTTACCTTACCTGTATTCTTAATATCTGCCGTCACTTCAACTTCGCCTCTGTTATTTATTTCCGACGGGTTTATCCGGAGGTTAGAAAACTCAAATGAAGTATAGCTCAGGCCATAGCCGAATTCATATAACGGAGAGCCCGGCATGTCGATATAATCAGCATTTTCTTTGGTTGGGGAATAATTGTAATAAAACGGATATT
The DNA here is from genome assembly GCA_964411285.1 of uncultured Rikenellaceae bacterium. Taxonomy (GTDB): domain Bacteria; phylum Bacteroidota; class Bacteroidia; order Bacteroidales; family VadinHA17; genus LD21. The sequence goes on along the minus strand of CAYPKL010000031.1, from coordinate 2,648 downwards.
GTCCCGAGTGCCTTGGAACAGTTACAGGTAATTTCCCGGATGGATTATAATCACCGAAAAGTACATCTGCTACTGCATTGCCTCCCTGCTCACCGCACATCCAGGCTTCGACAATTCCAGGGAGATTCTCCGATGCCCACCTGATGGATAATGGTCTTCCATTGATGAGGATCGCGATGGTAGGCGTGCCTGTTGAATATACTGCTTTCAGAAGGTCTTCCTGCAATCCCGTCAGGTCAAGACTTGCCACATCCCTTCCTTCGCCATTAGTTATATATCCTGCTTCACCAATTACAACTATTGCGACATCTGCATTTCTGGCTGATTTTCTTGCTTTCTCTATTTCATTAAGGTCGTTCCCGATAATTTCACAACCTTTTACATATGTAATTTTTGTTCCCGGGGTGACTTTGTTCTTAATACCCTTCAGCACTGTGACTATCTCCTGTGGAACTATCTGCGGTTTATAGTCGCCAAGCTGGTCGACAGGGGCATCAGCTGCCGGACCGATAACTGCAATTGATCTCAGGCTTTTCTTAAGAGGCAGGATATTCTTTTCATTTTTCAGCAAAACGATCCCTTCTCTGGCGGCCTGTAAAGCAAGTTCCTTATGATCTTTGGAGTTGACTGTCTTAACAGCGTTTTCAACATCAGTAAACGGATTTTCAAAAAGTCCCAGCTGGAATTTAAGCCTTAAGAGTCTTGCGACTGACCGGTCAACTTCTTTGATTGAGATTCTCCCGGCATTAACATTTTCGATCAGGCCACCCATATAGGCATCCTCAATGGATATCCCAATATCAAGGCCGGCTTTAATTGCAAGGATCCCTGCATCCTTCTGGTCCACGGCATGTCTTTCAGTAATTATTGTGCTCAGACCTCCGCCTTCACCCAGAACTATACCTTTGAATCCTAATTCTTCCCTCAGGATGCCCGTAAGAATTTTTTCCGAACTATGGACAGCCACTCCGTTTATGGCAGGGTATGTGGCCATGACCCCTAGAGCTCCGTGCTTTTTTATTCCGGCGACCCATGGAGGCAAAAAGACTTCTCTCAGTTTCCTTTCGGATATTTCCATGGCACCTCTTTCGAATCCGCTTACCGGCTGGCTTTGACCCGGATAATGACACAGAAAGGAGATCAGCTTGTCAGGAGCGGAAATATCATTACCCTGAAGTGCCTGCACAATATCTGAAGCGATCTGTGAACAGAGGTAAGGATCTTCGCTGAAGCCCTCTTCATTCCTTCCCATCCTGGGATCCCTGTTTGGCTCTATGACCAGAGTGCATAATCCATGTACACCGATTGATCTGCCTTCTTTTGCAGCTGCTGTGTATATCTCTCTTACCAGGCCTTTATTCCAGGAGGCACCTATTGCAAGCCCTTCAGGGAAAACTGTTCCTCCCGGACACATTAGTCCGTGAGTTCCCTCCTCGATCTCAAGTAACGGGATTCCCAGTCTGGTTTTCTCAATGGCAATCTTCTGAAGCTCATTTAACACCTCTGCCTGTCTTCTTGTCCCCTCATAAATAAGTCTGTCGGAAAGGGTAAAAAATCCTCCTCCGGGCCCCATCACAGTATTATGTGTACCTTCTGCCCATTTTCTGCATCCCTCAAGTTGTCTGTCCCTTGCTTCACGGCCTGGGTCTTCCCACAGGTAACGTTTCTTACCGCCAAGGCCCCAGCCAAGCTCCATTGAATAACAGGTGGGGATATTGATCTGACCGACCTTTTCTTCCAGGGTCATCCGTGAAAGCAGATCATTTACTCTTTGCTCAATAGGGAATGTTGGATTTTTGTAGAGGGGCAATACTGTGAACTGCTTTTCTCCCCTTTTCTCCCTCAGGAATGCTGCAACGTTATGCACATTATCGATCCAGATCCCGTTCGCAGGATCGGATGCATACTGGCATACAGCCTCAATTGTAGATAGCAGGGATGTTTGAAATCCTTCCTCATTCATTTCATGTCCTGCAAGGATCAGCCAGCTTCCTTTTATCTTTGCCGATTCAATCAGGCTTTTTATCTGTTCAAATGATTTCCCGTCAAGTTCCATACCTGTAAGTTGCGACATGTCACAATAAACAGGATCATTCGGTCCTTCACTGAGCCATAATCTACCGCTCTCAAATGATGATGCAACAAGAGGTATATAGCTCTTAAGATTAACCCCTTTTCCCACAAACGTCTGTCCGCATGGGTAAGCGAAAGAAAGAGGCCTGACACCAAGCTGGCTGTTAATAATTACAGTGGCAGAATCAAGTTCTGTCCTCATCTTTTGAATATTATAGTTTTCCAGGGCTGCCTCCTGTGCCCAGCCATAATTTATTGTGCAAGGGTGCACAAGTGCATGATTGCCTATATCATGGCCTTTTCTGACAGCTTCTTTCCAGGCGTCAAGTCTCTGCACCATGTTTCGTTGAGAAACATAAAATGTGGCTTTTACATTAAACCTGTCAAGGAGTGGGATCCCTTTGTCGATCTGTGAAAGCCGGGCGTCGTCGAATGTAAGGCTCAAAGCCATCTTCTTCCCCTCAGGCCATTTAAAGGGATTATTATCAACCGTTCTTGCCGGATACTGGCCTGAAGAAATTCCTGTTGTCAGGGTAAAAAACATCATCAGAGCGATAATACCGGTTTGTTTAAAG
>CAYPKL010000030.1:0-11698 GCA_964411285.1 uncultured Rikenellaceae bacterium | reverse complement strand
TTCAGGATCAGCCTGCTAAATACTGTTTTAGTTCTGATATCTCTTTTATATGTCAGGCCATTTTCTTTTGTTAAATATTTAACAAAGGAAAATGTAAGGGAATTTATAAATAAGCACATATTACTTACCCGGGAATCAGATCTAAAAATCGCACTGGCAATAACCCTTGGTATTTTTATGGGGATAGTTCCGGTATGGGGCTTCCAGCTTATCGCGGCAATTGCCCTGGCTCATGTTTTTAAGCTTAGCAAATTCGTTGTCGCGGTTGCTGCAAATATCAGCATCCCGCCCATGATACCTGTAATTTTATATTTAAGTTATGTTACCGGGGGTTTTGTACTGGGAACCGGCTCAAAAATCAAATTTACCGGCGATCTTACAATAAAAACATTTGAAAGCAATCTGTTCCAGTATATTGCCGGCAGCATCGTATTCGCTGTTATTTTATCAGTATCAATCGGATTAATATCATTCTTTATCCTGAAAGGGATAAGGAGAAAATCCGGAGTACCGTTATAAAAAATGGAAGGTTATTTTCTATTTATGTTTGAATTTTTCAGGAACAAACGACTTCTGTTCTTTTCGATCGTTTTGATCATTTTTTGTGTCGCATTCTTTTTTGCCTCGCGAATAAGATTTGAAGAAGATATTAATAAAATGATTTCCGGAGTCGATAAAAAAGGTGAAATCACTTCTATTCTCAACCAGTCAAAATTCCTTGATAAAATAATAGTGAATATTTCACTTGCTGATACTACCCGGAAACCAGACCCCGTTAAGTTGATACAATCTGGCAGAGAATTGTCTGACACATTACAAACCGCAGAATTTCAGAAATATATTAAGGATGTCACATTCAGGATTAGTGATGATGCTATGGAGAATGTTTTTGACATTGTCGGCAGAAATCTTCCATTATTCCTTGAAGAGACTGATTATTTGACACTTGATTCGCTGATCGCACCCGGAAAGATCAGGAAATCGCTTGCTGACAGCTACAGCACCCTCCTTTCACCGGCAAGCTTTGCAATGAAAAAAATGATTGTTCTTGATCCGGCAGGACTTACCGGCATTGCAACCAGAAAGCTGGGAGCATATCAGAACGATGAAAATTACATGATAATTGACGGATCGGTATTCTCGAAAGATAAAAAGCACCTGCTGATCTTTTTAACTACCAGGCACTCATCCAACTCAACTTCAAAAAATAGCATCCTGGTAAAAGAACTTAATAATGTTATTAAAGAAATTATCAGAGCGGGTAACAACGAAATTACAATAGAATACTTCGGATCGGCTGTGGTCGCAGCCGGAAATGCTTCAAGACTCAAAAAAGACATCACCCTTACGTTATCAATAACGATCATTTTGCTTTTTCTGATTATCAATTTTTCGATAAAGAAAAAAAAGCTGTTGCCCTTTATCTTTTTACCGGGAGTTTTCGGAGGCGTTATTGCCCTGGCGGTAATTTACCTTCTGCAGGCAAAGATATCAATTATTTCTCTCAGCATTGGGACTGTCATTCTTGCAATTACCGTTGATTATGCTTTGCATATAACAACTCATTACAAACACAGGCATTCTGTTACCAATACAATCAGGGACGTCTCTTTCCCTATTATCGTATGCGGCTTTGCCACCGCTTTTGAGTTCATCAGCCTTGTATTTGTATCTTCCGAATCATTACATGAACTAGGAATACTTGCAGCCATTAGTGTGATTTCTGCTGCATTTTTTACAATGGTGGTTATACCTCATATTCTGGATATAACAAAAAGGGATGATGATGTAACGGAAGAAAAAAACTTTCTGGAACAAATTCTCGACAAAATCACCAATTATGATTTTGATAAAAACAGACTGCTCCTGTTTTTCATGGTGATAGTTACCATAGTTTGCTGGATATTCATAGAAAAGGTAGGCTTCGAAAGCGACATGATGAAAATGAATTATATGTCGAAGGAGTTGATGCAGGCAGAAGAGAATCTGAACCGGATAAATAATTACAAGCTGAACTCCATTTATGCCATTGCTCATGGGGAGAATTTACAGGAAGCCTTAAAGAATAATGAAAAGTTGCTGATAAAAGGTAAGGAATTCCTTCAGCAGGACAGGATAAGAAGTTTCAGTTCTCCCGGATCTCTGTTGTTTTCCGATTCTCTTCAGAATAAGCGTATTATACGATGGAATGAGTTCTGGCAGGGCAGTAGAAGGGAAGTGTTTCTAAAAGATTTTGAGAATGCTGCAACAGAAACGGGATTCAAAAGGGGTTCGTTTACCGGTTTTTATAATCTCGTTGAAAAAGATTATTCAACAATTGATACGGGAGATTTCCGGAAACTTACAAAATACTTTTATGCCGACAACATAAGCACACGGCCCGGATTATCAACAGTTGTGTCGGTAATTAAAGCTGATGATCTCAATAAGGCTTCAGTTGAAGAGGAAGTGGGTAAAATTGATGGCGTAGTTGTATTGGACAGAAAATCAATGCTTTCCGAGATGGTAAAAGTAATGGGTCGTGATTTCAACTTTATAGCAAACGTAAGCTTATCCCTGATCCTTATAATCCTTATAATAGCTTTTGGACGTTTTGAACTTGGTTTTATCACATTTATACCAATTTTCCTGAGCTGGATCTGGACATTGGGAATAATGGGCATTACCGGCATAAAGTTCAACATCTTCAATATTATCATTTCCTCCTTCATTACCGGTTTGGGAATCGATTACAGTATTTACATTATGCAGGGCCTTGTTCAGGGTTACAAAAGCGATAATAAGAACCTTCTTTCATACAAGACATGCATACTTCTATCGGTAATGATATCTATATCAGGAACAGGTGTCATGATTCTGGCAAAACATCCCGCACTCAAATCGATCGCCCTGATTTCTGTTATCGGGCTGCTTTCGGTAGTCCTGATTTCCTATACATTTGAACTGGTGCTTTTCAACTGGCTTGTCAGAAAAAAAGAAAAAAGCAGGTTTTTGCCTGTGACTGCTTCGGATATAATATTAACTTTTATTTCTCTTACAACCGGACTTCTTCTATGTATAATCCTTAATATAATTTTATTTCTGGTCGTACCCCTTCCTTTTTCACGAAGGGTGAAAAAGCGATTCATGCATAATGCACTTATGTGGTGCTTAAGAATACCTGTTTACGGGATGGCAGGTATCAGGAAAAAAATTATTAATGACAGTAAAGAAGATTTTTCTAAACCCTCGCTGATAATTTCAAATCATCAGTCGCATCTCGACCTGCCATTGCTATTAATGCTCAGCCCGAAAATCATAATACTGACAACTGGCTGGGTCTGGAACAATCCTCTTTATGCCCTGGTAATCAGATATCTTAATTTCTATCCGGTAACATGGGGATATGAGTCACTGGTTGAAAAATTAAGGAAGGAAATAGACGAAGGATATTCGATCCTTGTTTTCCCTGAGGGAACCCGTTCCGCTGATTCGGGCATAATGCGGTTTCATAAAGGTGCTTTTCTGCTTGCAGAAAAACTTAATCTCGACATAACCCCGATTATCATTCATGGCGCCGGCGATTGCATGAATAAGGGCGAAAATCATCTGCGGAACGGGAGCATTACCTTGAAAATATTCTCCCGGATGAATACGGAGGGGAAAAGATGTGGTAATGATTATCACGAACTCACAGGATTCTTTCTGAAGTTTTTCAGAAAAGAGTACCGTTTGATGAAAAACGAACTTGAAACTCCATCATATTTCAGGAAGAAGCTTGTAAGGAATTATATTTATAAAGGTCCTGTCCTGGAATGGTACACCAGAATAAAGCTTAATCTTGAAAAGAATTATGAGTACATCAATAACTGCATCCCGAAGGAGGCAACAGTTGTAGATATAGGATGCGGTTACGGATTAATCTCCTACATGCTGAACTTCACTTCGGAAACACGAAAAATACTGGGGATAGATTATGATGAAAATAAGGTTGAACTGGCTAATAACTGTATTTCAAAAAATGACCGGATAAATTTCGTGTCAGCCGACGCTGTCGGGTTTGATTATCCAATTGCTGATGTATTTCTCCTGAGTGATGTTTTGCATTATATTCCGCCGGACAAACAAAGTCTGCTTTTAAACGGATGCATTGAAAAGCTGAATCAGGGCGGGATCATTATTGTTCGTGATGCTGATAAAGATCTGCGGAAGAGACATCTGGGTACCCGTTACACTGAATTTTTCTCAACAAGGTTCGGGTACAACAAGTCTATAAACAAGAAGTTATACTTTTTCTCAGGCAGGTTAATAACTGATATTGCCAAAAAGAATAACATGCACCTTGAAGTGGTGGACAACTCGAAGCTTACCTCCAATGTCCTTTATGTTTTAAGAAAATAATCAGGTGTTAAGCGATCTTCTTAAAACCTGAAAACACCGCTCATCTTAACGGCGAATTTATGTGCATCAGGATTATCAAGCCAGGTTAAACGGTGAACAAGGTCGATCCGGAAGAACTTAAAAACATTTTCAATTCCGTACGAAAGCTCCATATAAGGCTTTGTATAGGAAAGGGTTTTAAAACCTGAAAGAGGATCTCCTTCCTGATCGTTGTAAGGAAGTATCCCTTCAGGATTTGAGACCGGGTCGTAGAATCCGTTTGATTTCCCATCAAATTTACCGAATGCCATATCAGCCGTAAAGACAGTCCGCCAGTCGAGCTTTTTAAAAAGCGGTATTTTGCCAAGAATCAGGCCGTTCATGTGATAAGATAAGAAAAGCTCAAGGGATTCATCAATAATAAATTCACCATAGTTCATCAGATTATAGGTCCGGTCGGTCCTGAAAAACGACTGATTGCCTGCCAGAGTTATCAGAAGCGGATAGGGCAAAGCTCCGAAAACTTTCGTAAAACGGAAATTGTATGAGATCGAACCTAATCCTCCGGGATTGAATTTCTGGTAAATATCTGCAACAAGTTTATTGTAGTTAAAATCACCTTCAGCAAAATTTTTAAAACCCCTGAAGTATTCCATGGTGAATACCGGAAGCTGGTTGAAATTCACCGGGAATCTCCTTACTCCGTCAAGCACATAAACAGCTTTGGGCTGGTACCTGAGAATGAGTCCTGCTTCGCTGGTCTGAAATGTGCTTTTCAGATTGGTTCTCACAGGATCTGTAAACCACGCAAAATGAAAATCATTGCCTAGCGGCTCAAAAGTCTTATGTGTAAACACTATTTTACTATGCATCCCCCTGAAAAGATCAGATTCAATCCAGGTGCGTACGACTTTTGACCGGGCCATTTTATCTGAACCTCCGAATGTTGTTGCAAATGTCAGGAAGCTGCTCTGTGAAAAGAACTCATCAAGCGATCCTGCATTTTCATTATCATCCCTTAGATGGATCCCTGCTTTTGTCCAGCGCTCCTTTGACAGGAAATACTCCGTTTGAATTGATCCTTTTAAACGGCTATCTTTTGTACCATAAGCGGTGTAGCCTTCCACTATTAGTCTACGGCTGAATCTGCTGTTTGTTCTGCCACCAAGCCTGAACCTGTTTCCTTCAATATCGTTATAATTATACAATAGCAGGTAGGGTCCTATTTCGAACATTCCGGAATTATAATACCCTCTGATTGCTGCTTCAATAAGCTTTGCAGTGGTTTTTATTTTACCATTGATTTTAAGTGAATCAATTTTCTGAAGCGCCAGGCTGTCGATCTTTTCAAGCGAATTAGTGCGGGTTGATTTCCAGAAATCACTGTCGTACTCCTGTGCTTTGAAGCTGATCTTTAGTTCTGAATTATAGAATCCGGGATCATGCTGCTGGTTGACAATTATTTTCGATTTCTGCGAATAATTTGTAATAAAGATATTTGCAGCATCAGCCATGAACCTGGATTTAACGGGAAACCAGGCTGAGGAATCAGCAGGTTCATATTCCTGCTGGATTTTAATCCTCCTTATGAAGTTTAATTCAGCTTTCTGGCCGACCTCAACGGATATTCTCTTTAGCGCATAGGTTGAATCATTGATCCAGAAAGTACCACGAAACACAGGCCCCGCATCATTCCTGGGCACGAAGTTTACTTCATAGCAATAATATTTTGTGTCGAGAAAAAGAGAGTCGGTCAGATAATATTTATAGTAGAGCGGACCATTTCTTGAAAGAGGTGATATAAAAGTTTTATCAATAATTAAAATTGAATTATTCAGAAAGTCAAAGTTTTCCTGCTTTGAAATAAGCTGCGCGGGGAGACTGGTATTTTCAAAAGCAATTCCTTCAGAGTTATTTGCTTTAATGTGGATGAATTTCTGTCCGGTTGATTTTAAAAAATAGTTATCACTGACAGTTTCAGTAAAGTATGAGGGTATGGCAGGGATGTCTTCTTCCCCCGTCTTTACTGAATACTGCTCAAACTCACCGGAAAAAGGTTTTAGGTACTTGTTGTCGGATTTCCTGTAGTATCCCAATTTCCGGATAAATAAAGTTGATCGGGAATAATTCTCATATTGGTAGGCAGCTAATTTTTCATAACTGTTAACAGGGATGTTTTTCCAGACTTTTTTTAAAAGGGTAATAGCAGGATTTTCTCCGGGTCTGATTATTATTTCAGCTATGGAATAAAGTGCAGGATGCAGCTTGACACTTATAACCTGTTCACTGTCAGGCACAATTGCTATAGTCTTTGTTTCATAGCCGATTAAAGAAATAATGACAGAATCACTTTTTGTGACCCCGGCCAGAGTAAAATCCCCGCCAAATCCAGTTTGGACTCCAATAGTCGTTCCTTTGAATATCACGTTGGCAAAAACAATAGGTTCAAATGTCTGAATATCGGTGACTATGCCTCTTACCTGTGTCTGGCCTGACACTAAAATAAAAGCAGCAAGATTCAGAATAAGAACCACAATAAGTAACTTCTTCCCGGCGTTATTGAAAGGCATATTTTTACAATGGCAAAGTCTATTAAAAGTATATTTAATGAACATTAATAGCAAATTTATGTTAAGCTACTTAAAGTTAAGTTAGTATCTTGAATCGTCAACAAAAACAACTACTATGAAAAGATTGCTTTCTTTTATCCTGATTCAGATCATGATATCGGGATTTTTACTTAATGCCCAGAAAATCTCGGTCAAAAAGGGCAGCCTGGATTTTCTTAAGGGGCAGAAATCTTTGTTGGTCACATTTGATTACAGTAATATGGCTGTGGGCAAGTTTGACAAGGAGGATGACTATATCGCCAAGAAGGTAGGGGATTATAATAAATCCGAAGCCGGAAAAGGGGACAAGTGGAAAGAGTCATGGAAAAATGACCGGGCATCGAGGTATGAACCAAAATTTGAAAGCTTATTTAATGAGTATTCATCTAAAATCGGACTTACAGGAAAGAGGGATGTTGCTGATGCTAAATTTGAGATGAATATTCATACAACTTTCACTGAGCCTGGTTTTAACATAGGTGTAACCAGAAAAAATGCTTTTATTGACCTGGTTATAACATTTAAGAATATTTCAACCGGAGAAGAGGTAGCTGTCATGGAGGTAGACAATTGTCCCGGAAGGGATGTATTCGGATATGATTTTGATACCGGATACCGGCTTGAAGAGGCTTATGCCAAACTTGGAAAATCGCTGGCAGGGTATATAATTAAGCAGCTATAATTGTAACAGTTTATTCTATTTCAGTTTAAGAGCATTAATCAGAGGATTTGCATAGATCGTAAGGAATATCTCTTCGATGGTTCTCCTTTCTCCTGCAAGTCCTCTGATTTCATTCTCCATATACTCAAAGAATCTTTTCTTTTCAACGGCAGTATAATGATCTTCAAATGAGTGAGAATCATTCAGGCTATCCCAGGCAACATAATTATTCGGCCATAGTTTAAAGTTCCTGTAAATTTCTGAATCAATCAGATCTGTGACCCTGTTTATCTTTTTATTAATGGATTCCTCATTTTCGAGCTCATGCAACCGTTTGGTTACAGGGGCTCCAAGTACAATTTGTATTCTTCCTTTTGGTTGTGTGAGGCCGGTAATAATGCTTCTTAAATCTTCACCTGGTTCTTTCTTATATGTCCCTGTAAATGAAGTAGCCAGAATCTCTTTGACTTTAAAAGCACAGCATGGTTCATATTCATAAGAGATTGAAACAGGAACAATATTTAAGTCTCCTAATGATACTTCTGGTCTTCCGCTGCCGCTCATATTTAACATTTTGAGCAGACTGGGCTCGGTTCTGTCACAACCATTTTTTGTCCTGCCGGGCCGTTGGGCGATCCAGACCGAAGTTTTCTTGTTTACAATTGTATGTCTGATATATGCTGATAAAAGTTGTGAATTCTTTAAGAAATCCATCTTATTTCCTCCCCTGATCACTTTGAACATCCTGTTGACTTTGCCAAGATCGATAATAAACTGGTTGATCATCAGGTTGCTGCCAAAGGTGATCTCGGTAGTTGGGTATCCGTTTTCGAAAAGAATGAATTCCAGCAGCGCCGAATCAAGAACAATATCCCTGTGGTTGGCAATAAACAAATAGGGTATCTCTTTGTTTAAATGGTCAAGACCTTCATATTTAAGGCCATTTGACGTTTTTTTTATTAATGATTTAACCAGGGGATATGTGAAATCTCTCTGGAAAGCATAATGCGAATCAGCCTGATAAAGAAGTTGTATGATTTTACTGCTTTCTCCCGGGGTGAAACAAAAATCCATTATCTTTTCAAAAACCGGGTTTGAAATTATCCTTCTGACCGCGGAATTTATTTCATAGTCGTGATAAGGCCGTAAATCCTCAAAATCCTCCTCTGTGAACATCCCTATCAATTTTTTTCAAAAATAGTAGTATTTATCAATAATCCAATTTTTAACTTTACCCGGTTAAAAATGCAGGTTAAACCCGGTTTGATGAAATATGATGTAGTTATAGTCGGAAGTGGATTAGGAGGCCTGGAATGTGCCTATATCCTCCTTCAGGAAGGATATAATGTATGCGTACTTGAAAAAAACAATCAACTTGGCGGATGCCTTCAGACATTCAAAAGGGATAACTGCATATTCGACACCGGGATGCATTATATCGGAAGCGTGGAAGAAGGGCAGTTACTCTGTAATTTTTTAAAGTACTTTAAGCTTCACGATAAGCTGCACCTCAGAAAGCTGGATGAAGATGCCTTTGAAATAATCCGCATGGGTGATAAGGAGTACAGATTTGCCATGGGCTATAACCGTTTTTCGGAGAACCTGCTTCAATACTTTCCCGGAGAACGGGATGCCGTTATAAAATACACTGACAAACTGCGTGAGGTTAACAGGTCTGTTGATTTATTAACGATGAATGAATTACCAGGGCAAAAATCGGGATATTTCAGTTATTTCGGTATCGGGATAAATGACTATCTTGATTCACTTACCCATAATCAGGAACTTAAAAACGCTTTGTTGGGGAACTCGCCATTATATGCCGGAGTAAGGGACCGAACTCCTCTTTATATCCCTATGATCATTAACTCAACCAATATCGAAAGCGCTTACCGTTTTGTTGATGGCGGCTCACAGATCAGCGATTTACTGGCCGGTTATATTGTTGAAAAAGGAGGCACATTAATGAGAAATGCCGGGGTGACAAAATTCATCTTCGAATCGGGATTTCTCAAAGCCGTGGAAATCAATAAAAAGGAGAAAATTGAGGGGAAATGGTTTATCTCAAATATTCATCCTAAGAGTATGCTGTCTCTTTTCGAAAATGCCCCGATAAGACCTGCTTTCTCTAAGAGAATTTCAAGTATCGAGGATACCTACGGCATGTTTTCCCTGTATCTGGCAATGAAAGAAAACTCTTTTGAATATATTAACAGTCATTATTACATTTATAAGACAGGTGATGTCTGGCAGGGAGATAATTATGATCTCCGGAACTGGCCTTCGGGTTATATTGTCCATTTCTCACCCGGTTCAGGAAATATCAAATACACCGATTCCATTATTGTAACTGCCTATATGAACTGGAAGGAGGTTGAACCATGGGAAAATACATTTGTTGAACACAGGGGAGATGATTACAGGGAGTTCAAGCTGCAAAAAGCTGAACAAATGCTTGATATTCTCGATAAGGATTTTCCGGGCATCAGGGGCAAGGTTAAGTCATATTATACCTCAACGCCACTCACTTATCGCGACTATACCGGAACAAACAGGGGGTCTGTCTATGGATTGCTTAAGGATTACAACAATCCGCTGAAAACGCTGATTTTACCAAAGACCAAGCTGCCAAATCTGTTCCTCACCGGACAGAACATAAATATTCATGGTGTTATGGGAGTTACAATTGGTTCGGTTTTAACGTGCGGTGAGCTGATAGGTACCCAGAATATTTTAAATAAAATACGTAATGTTTAAGCGAACCAGGGTCAGAAAAAAAATACTGGGAGGACTATTAGTCCTGCTCCTGGCTTTGCTCATAATTTTCATTATCAGCGTATTTAAGTCATCAATTGAACATCCCCCGGAAGTTAGTGATCTGACAATACTTCAGACAAAAAGGGAAAAGGCAGATCAGAACACTTATTTTTTTGGCAATAACTGGATCAGAAAGAGCGGGAGCGGATTATATGAGATGTACCTCGAGGGCGGAGCTTTTGAACGGGGAGTGGCTTTCGGCCGCCTGACAGAGGAATTATTATTTTACCAGGAATCAGCATTTACGGAACAAATTAAAAAGCTGGTGCCTTCAGAAGCATATTTAAAATTTCTTAGGTATTTTGTAGCATGGTTTGGCAGAAATCTCGATAAATCTATTCCGGAAGAATTCAGGTTGGAAATTTACGGCACTTCATTCTCCAGTTCTCCATCATTTGAATATATCGGTACGGGATATCAGAGGCAGCTTAATTATCATGCTGCCCATGATATTGGTCATGCATTGCAGGCCCTGAACATGGTAGCCTGTACATCATTCTCATGCTGGGGTGATAAGAGTGGAGATTCGACCCTGATCACAGGGCGGAATTTTGATTTCTATATGGGGAAGAAATTTTCTGAAAACAAAATAGTCTGTTTTTGCAAACCGGATACCGGTTACAGGTTTATGATGATAACCTGGGCTGATTTTATCGGTGTGGTATCGGGGATGAATGAAAAGGGGCTGACAGTAACAATCAATGCTTCAAAATCTTCCATACCTGTAAAAGCCTCAACCCCTGTATCGCTTCTGGCCAGGGAAATATTGCAATATGCTTCTGATCTGGATCAGGCAATCGCGATCGCCCGGAAGCGGAAACTATTTGTTTCAGAGTCCATCCTGGTAAGTTCAGTTGCTGATGGCAAGTCGGCAATCATTGAGAAAACTCCGGACAAATCTGATGTTTTTTATTCTGAAACAAACCAGATAGTTTGCGCCAATCATTTCCAGAGTGATCTTTTCTCAAATGATAAAACAAATCTTGAAAATATCCGGGGGTCAGACAGTAAATACAGATTTAATCGCGTGAATGAATTATTAAACGGGAACAAAACTATTGATGTCGCGGGCGCTGTATCAATACTGCGCGACATGCAGGGTCCCGGTCATTCTGATCCCGGAATGGGGAATCCACTTGCTGTCAATCAGCTGATTGCCCATCACTCTATTGTTTTTAAGCCCGCAGACCAAATGGTGTGGGTCTCGACAGATCCGTATCAGCTTGGCAGATTTGTAGCTTACGATGTGAAA
>CAYPKL010000029.1:0-4912 GCA_964411285.1 uncultured Rikenellaceae bacterium | reverse complement strand
ACAATCGGAGATTCTGTACTTTAATACTTTTCAGAATGCCGCCTATCGTTCTGAAGATTCAGGTAACACATGGCAGAGAATAGAAGGGTATCGATTCAAATGGGGACAAAGAGCCGTGCCCGATGTCAATAATCCTGATATGCTGTACCTTACAACATACGGCGGAAGTGTTTTCCATGGACCTGCAAAAGGTTTTCCCGGCGCTTCTGACGATATTACAAATATGCCTGAAGGCTGGTGGTAAAAAGATATTTCGGATTTCGGATTGCGGATTGCGGATAGTTTTTTATAGATTTAAATCCAAAATCAAAAATCCGCAATTCGAAATTTTGATTTGAATCAATACCAGAAAGCCAAAGGACCAAGTATCCCGGATTCAAGTAGTGGCTTGTCCTTATCGGGCAGGCTGCTTACAGGCGATGTGGTCCAAAGCTCCTTTAAAGATCCGTATTGTATATAATCTCCTATGATCCTGTTGCGGTAGGGATTGGCAATTCTTATTTCAACGACATTTCCCTTTTCCTTTGCAGCAGATGATACATCAAACCGGTGACCAGGGAAAGCAGAACAGCCAATTAAGCTGCCATTCAGGCTTATTTCATAAGGTGTTGTAATATCATCAACACTCAAAAACAAAGGTTTATGACTTAACAATTCCGCCGGAAGGTCGAAGTTCAGCGAATATCCGGCTTTACCGGAATAGAATTTTATGTCCGGATCGCCTGAGGCTGTCAGGGAGACGAAACTGCTTATCTTAACAGGCTCTTTCTCCGGTATTTCTTCAAAAGTCAAAGTCCCGGTAAAAGTTTCCAGTGTGTACTTATTGTCAAAACTCTGGCATTTTACCAGATCCCCCGAAGTTTTATCCCTGAAAACAAAAAACACTGATTCACGAGGCTGAAATTTGTATCTGATCCTTGTATTTCCGTCTGATTCACTATAATTACCGGCATTACACATAGTTCCATACTGAGGATTCCAAATTTCCGGAATTTTCCCATTAATTCTGAAAACTGATTCACAATTAACAGTCTTATCCTCCTGATTTACTACATAATACACATTATCATTACCGATCCTTTTATGAATAAAAATCAGTCTGCCTGTTTCGTTACCCTGGACCGAAAAGTCAGGTGTTACTTTTTGTTCCTCCAGAATATCTTTCAGATTTCCTTCGGAATATACCATTCCTTTACCAAAAGCAACTTTAGCTGAATTTTTCTCCCCGTCATAGCCCCATATTTCCTTTGAGAGTTTATTCAACTCCTTTTCATTTTCAGCATAATTAAGATTTCCGGGAACTTTGTGAGGCCTGGGACCTGCAATGACAGCTCCTTCTTTCACCAGTTCTGCGATTCTTTTTAATGAAGACAGATTCATATAAATATCGTTTGGCAAAAGCAGCACTTTATAGCTCATACCGTTATCAAGCATCAGTTCCCCGTTATTTACAGTGCAATGATTCATTAAGATGTCCATATTACATTTCTGGATCCTGTAACCTTCAGGAACATCGTAAATGCCTTTGTTATCCTGATCATCAAAAAACCTGTCACCGGTGAAATAAAGAATATCTGCAACCGGAACTCCCTGCTGCAGAATATTCTGGACCCTCGAATGATATGTAAACCACTGTGAAGCAAAGTCCCACCATGGATTATGCCTGTTAAAACTCTGACCAAATTGCCCCAGTGTAACACCGGGTTTTCTCTCAAAAGGCTGGTGAACATAGCTGTGCAGTACCATCTGGTTAATACCGGCACAGAATGCGTTATCGCCGAACAGCTTAAGATCCCATGGTGTTTCACTGAAATTCGCGTATCCTGTATAGGCCTCTGCCGGAACTACATTTTTACCGTACAATGCGCCTGCATATGCAGGCATGTCAATTGCCGGGCCGGAAACCGGCTTATACTTTGCAAACTTAGTCTCCTGGTCGGGACTTGCCCAGAATTCAAACATAGGTACATCCACATAACTGTTTGATTTTAAAATATCAAGAGGAGGGTAACCTGTTCCTCCATAAATAATTTCAGCATGTGATTTTACCCCGTTCTGTTGACAGAGCTGACTGAAATGGCTGTAGTAATTATCTTCAATAAGTTCCGCAATAGTTAACTGGTAATCGTTAAGAAAACGTTCTGTAGCTTCAGTATTATCGACTGTCACTCCGCATATAACAGGTAACCAGTTGGTTATGCTATAATGCCGGCGATTTTCGAATTCGGATGCAAAATTTCCGGTCCAATTCTGGTACCCGCATTCCCAGCTATCTATGAAAATGTACTCAAAAGTATTTCCTGCAAACTTGCCGGCGTGGGCAACCAGTTTAGCAGGAAAGCTGCGAAAGTGAAGGTTAAGGGCCGCTGAATCCATTTTATCACATTCAAGTCCTCTGCCGGCATTAGTTGCAGGAGCATTCTGAGAACCGGTTGTCGTATATCCTATTCGCAATAATTCCCAGTTCCCAACTGGTGCATCCCATTTCAGAATGCCATCTGAATTCATGTATCGGGTCAAATCAATTATGTCTTTAATGGCAACTGCACCGGTCGAATCCATTGAATTGACCTTAAAGTCTTTCAGATTGTCTGCCATCGTACTTACGGTCTTTTCAAGATGAAAGGGGATTGCTGTCATATAAGCAGGCTTTTCATCTTTATCCAGTAGTTCAACCTCAGATATATCTATTGAGCCGGCGCCTGTCAGATTTCTGAATTCCAGCCTGTAGCGTGTTGCATTGAGGGAGCCTGCATCCAGGATTGAAGTCCTGTTTAATGCGGGTCCTTCAAATTGTTTTATTGTTCTGAATGTTTTATTGTCAGAAGAAATTTTAAGATCAAACTGATAATGAATATTCTGTAAGCTCCCCCAGGCAAAACCGACTCTGGGATGAATGGCAATTTTTGAGGCAGGAAATTCCTTTCCGAACACGATGTCAATTACTGTTCCGTTGCTCACCTCTAAAACACTGAATGGATTGCCATCGTAAAGAGTGTTTCCGGTCAGTGAAGCGTTAACACTTACGTCAGGCTTAGCAAACTGAAAAGAACTTAAATTGCCTGTAACCGGATATGCTATGACACTTATATCTCTGTAAAAGTCCAGATTCCCTTTTGGTTCAGGTAGTTTCATTTCAATCTCTTTACCTCCCTCAACAATAGTTTTGCTCCATATACAACGCTTCATTGAATTTTCAGGATCAATCCACGGGCCTCCGCTGGAACTCCACCCGTCACAGTTGTGGGCACCGAGTGTCATCCCCAGTCTGTTTGCTTCTGAGAGTGCCCATTCAAACATCTGATACCACTCATCAGTTCCGAATTTAACCTGAGGCACTCCAAGATCGGGCTCATTAAACAGACCAACATTTAAAATTGTCGCGGTTGAGATCCCCTGTTTTTTCATCGCCTCCAGGTCCTTAGTTATGCCTTCTCTCGTTATGGCATTGTCGACCCAGTGCCACCAGGCATGAACGGAGCTGGATACAGGAGGATTCTTAAACTCCTCCGGATTTAATTTTATTACTTCTGATTGTTTGCAGCCTGCCAAAAGGAAGCATACAGAAAACACAAAAAAAAGTGCCGGCCGGATAAATAATGTTTTCATGTCGGGTTTAATTTAAAGTATCGATAAAAGTCATTAGTTTTATGAGATCATCCTCCTTTTTCAGGTTGATCTTTTGCTTTTTGATAAAAGAATTTATCCCGGAAAATTGAGGGCCAAATATTTCCGAAAGGTTTTTGGATGTTTTGAAAAATCTTGGCAATCCGTCGTCTGTCTTGATGAAGAACTCTTTTGGCCTGTCTACTATTTTTGAAGGTATTTCATTAATTATCCCATTGGAAGGAACTCCTTCCATAAAGACTTTATAGTCTCTCCTGTAAAGTAAATTTTTGCCGGTGTATATTAAAGAAAGATAGCCCGATTTTTTTCCTTCATCGGAGATAAATCCCGTGTGTATAAGAACCGATGAATTCAGATGGATTTTAATAATGCTGCTCTTATTTGTCAGGGTCCATATAGTGGTATCAGGCATAAGTACTTCGATTTCATCGTGATAAGCATTGAACCGCATCGGAATGTCCTTAAAACGCTCACTGTCAGATGTAAATATTTCTCCTTTTCAAACTTTTCATTAAGATACTCAGAACCTTCAATAGTTGATCCTGATCCTCCTGTCACCCTGTAGCCGGTCCCAGAGCCTGAAAGCTGCATTTTTGAGGCAAAATCCTGGAGCGACCTGTTAAAGTAAAGATTATCCTGCCCGAATAAAGTACAATGAATTAACAGAAAAAAACAAACACAAAATACTCTGATTAACATAATATTAAATTTTTACAGTATAAATAAGTAATCACAAATCACCATTCAAAAATAACCAGTCACTATTATCCGATCTCCGGAAACCAGTGCCGTATAACCAGTAACTTTAAACAATTGTAAACCTATTTCCCATCGACAAGTTTGTCAATATCAAAATCCTGCACCCCACCGTTGTGCATCACCAGCCTGTACCTCAGCACCAGATCCTCATCCGTAAGTAACGTCACCCTCTGACGTCCCGGATATACAACATTCTGCATACTCGATTCCCTTCTCAGAATCCATGGAGCCGGATAATTTGGTGTTAGTGGATCACAAATAATTGTAAGACCGCTTTTCTTTCCCTTAACACCAAATGATCCCGAGAAATCCATCCACGACCCCGCTTCGATCTGGAGGGTTTGAGGTACAACCGCTCCTCTTTCTGAGGTAAATTCAATGTCATCCGGCAGTTTTATCCTCGCACAAAATCCGCCATAACCCTTCTCATCATCCTACCCTCCTATGCTCACCCCCGGGACTATGGCCCTTAGCCTTATCTCAAAATCAATTAAGCGGATTCCTTTTTTGCAGCGGTGCACGGTTA
>CAYPKL010000028.1:0-2648 GCA_964411285.1 uncultured Rikenellaceae bacterium | reverse complement strand
ATTACCCAGGGAGGAATGGGGATCGCAGCCGGAGGTAATATTAATCCTCAGGGTGTATCGATGTTCGAGCCGATTGGAGGATCTGCTCCGAAATATACGGGTAAAAATGTTATTAATCCTCTTGCGTCAATTGCGTGTGGGGCCATGATGCTTGAACATCTCGGGGAAAAAATGGCAGCAGTGGCAGTTGAGAATGCAATCATGGATGTAACTGCCAATAAATTAAAGGATATGGGTGCCGGCCGGATGGGATTTTCAACGACCGAGGTAGGCGATCTGGTTGCAGAACGGGTATAATCTGATTTTATGACGCCCCGTTAAACAGAACCCACCCCTGTCTCCCCAGCCCCGTTAGGGGCGTAATAGATTTTTAGCGAAATGATAATAATTATTAAAAAAATCGTATATTTGCCTTCATATTCTAAACAAATGCTATCAATTCAGTTACATCACCATCATTTTCACACTTGCTCTCAGGCGAGAAGAAAATGATATGTCAAAATACAACCAAATATCATAAACCCGTCTGAGCTGATCAGACGGGTTTTTTATTACCGTAAGGTCAGCCAGAACTAAAGAAAAACAAAATGAAAAAAATTAAAATCGCGATCCAGAAAACAGGCCGGCTTAGTGAAAACTCACATAAATTATTGGAAGAGTGCGGAATAAAATTTTCAAACGGAGCCAATGTCCTTAAAACATCTGCAATTAATTTTCCTGCGGAGATTCTGTTTCTCAGAGATGATGATATTCCCCAATATGTTGAACAACAGGTGGCTGATATCGGTATACTTGGAGAAAATATGGTCCTTGAAAAAAACAAAGACGTCGGAATTCTTGAACAGTTAGGATTTGCCCAATGCCGCCTGAGCCTGGCAATTCCTAAAGAGGAGGTGTTCACCGGACCAAAGTATTTCACAAATAAAAAAATTGCTACCAGCTACCCAAAGCTTCTTACTGACTACCTGAAAAAAAACAATATCACCGCAGAGATCGAAGAGATAAGCGGAAGCGTTGAAATTGCACCGGGTATAGGACTGGCAGATGCTGTCTGTGATATAGTAAGTTCCGGCAGCACCCTGATGACCAACGGCTTACGTGAGGTCACGACTGTATTGAAAAGTCAGGCAGTAATAATTTCCAATAAGAATCTCGATTCAGATAAGCTGGATATTCTTAATAAATTGCTGTTCAGAGTCAGAGCCGTTAAGAATGCAAAGGAAAATAAATATATTCTTCTCAATGCACCTGAAAAAGCAATCCCCGATATTTGTAAAATACTTCCAGGAATGAAAAGTCCGACAATCCTTCCACTTGTCGAAAAAGGGTGGTGCAGCCTTCATTCAGTAGTTAAAGAGGATGAATTCTGGGAAAGGATCAACCAGTTAAAGAATGCCGGAGCTGAGGGAATTCTGGTGATACCAATTGAAAAAATGATCTTATGATGCAAATAATATTAAACCCGCAGCGGGAAACCTGGACGGCACTTTGCAAAAGGCCTGCGCTGGATCAGTCAGGGCTTAAAGAAATTGTTAGCGAAATAATACGTAAGGTAAAACTTGAGGGAGACAAAGCGCTTCTTGAATATTCACGCAAATTTGACGGAACAGAAGTTGATAATTTTAAAGTCCCTGCAACCGAGATTTCAGAATCAGAGAAGTTTATCCCGGGTGATTTAAAGACAGCAATCAATATAGCGGAATCAAATATCCGGAAATTTCATACTTCACAGATTATCAATGAACAGGTAACTGAAACTATGCCGGGAGTTACCTGCTGGAGAAGAAGTGTTCCGATTGAAAAAGCGGGCCTTTATATCCCCGGAGGTACAGCTCCCCTCTTTTCAACAGTTCTTATGCTGGGGATACCCGCAAAAATAGCCGGCTGCAGGGAAATTATTTTATGCACTCCGCCCGGCATCAATGGTAAAGTTAATCCCCTCATACTGTATGCTGCCAAAATCGCGGGTGTTACCGGCGTTTATAGAATAGGTGGAGCACAGGCTATTGCTGCCATGGCTTATGGTACGGAAAGTGTGCCCAGGGTGGATAAAATATTCGGTCCGGGAAATCAGTATGTTACCAGAGCAAAGGAAATGGTTCAGATTGATGGGGTCCCAATCGACATGCCTGCCGGACCGAGTGAGGTTCTTGTAATTGCCGATGAAAGCGCCGATATTTCATTTGTGGCTTCCGACCTGATCTCTCAGGCAGAACATGGAATTGACAGCCAGGTGGTCCTTCTTTCGACCAGCGTAAAACTGATCTCAGCCATAAGAACAGAAATCGAAGAACAGATGCGGATACTTCCAAGAAAAGAAATAGCTGCCAGGGCACTTGAAAACAGTTTATTATTAACTTTAGAAACACCGGAAGAGTGTATTGAATTCAGTAACCTTTATGCTCCGGAACATTTAATCATCTCTGTATCCGATCCGATGGAGCTGGGGGGAAAGGTCACAAATGCCGGATCTGTATTTCTTGGTAAATACAGCTGCGAAAGTGCCGGCGACTATGCTACAGGGACAAACCACACTCTTCCGACCAACGGGAACGCAAGGAATTTCAGCGGTGTGTCGACAGAAAGCTTTATGAAAAAAATAACTTTTCAGGAGGTAACTGCTGAGGGAATAAAAATTCTGGGACCTG
>CAYPKL010000027.1:0-19238 GCA_964411285.1 uncultured Rikenellaceae bacterium | reverse complement strand
AGGAAGTTATGCCCGGTAATTTTCTTTATCCCCGTGACCTTAAAATCGTCCCTCACCCAGATTACAGAGCTGTCAGGCACAGAGCTGGCCATAGGCAATACATATATATAATCATCGGCCGTGATACCCGATAGGGAAATTAGTTCGCGTAATATCACATCCGATTTATCACCACCACCAATAATGAACAGTTTTCCTGCAGCTTTTTCAGTCTTCTCCTGACAGGAGAAAAATATTAAGGCTATTAAGAGACCTAACCAATATAAAATACTTTTCACTTTAATTATTTTTAAATTCTATGCAGGCTGTCTCCAAAGTATATTAATCGCTCTATTCTTCCTTAGTGTTCTTAGGTCTTACCTTTAAACACAAAGAACACAAAGTACATCACAAAGGCGCACAAAGTTCTTTTAAAAAAGCCTGCTTGTCTAAAAATAGATATTGATTTTGAATTTGATCATAAGATTTTAATCATTTTATAATTTTTAACATTGTATAGATATTTTTTCTCTTCATGTAAAGGATAATTTACTAATTTTAAAGGTAAATGGGGGGATGTGTTAATAATGATCTGGAACTGGTTTATTTTATCCTTTATATGACCCTGATTTTCAAAATAATGCAATACTCCAGTTTGTTGTAACCCTATGTATAATTTGCTGACATATTAAAACCTACCGACATGAAAAAAAATCTTCCAGCTTTAATTTTGATTTTTCTGATGCCATTAATTGCTGTTTCACAGACCCGTTTTAATGGCCTGGATATGAATATGGGCAACCTTTACAGATTATCTGATGCAAAAACAAGGTCGATCAGCCCGGAGAATTTTACCGGGGAAAAAGGGAAGGCCGGTATGGCACGGATTGAGGATAAAGATAAGCCCAATACTGCAAATGCATATAATGCGGCACGTGATCTTGGACAGGGCTGGAAGGTAAATCCGTATGTACGCATTAAGCCGGGGGAAACTTTCACCATGGCAGAAATCGAAGGTCCTGGCGCTATCCAGCATATCTGGATGACCCCGGCCGGTAACTGGCGTTACTCCATTTTGAGGATATACTGGGATGATGAAACCGAACCTTCGGTTGAATGCCCTGTGGGAGATTTCTTCGGTATGGCGTGGGGTCAGTATGCACCACTTGTATCTTCAGCTATTTGCGTCAACCCAGGCAGTGCATTCAACAGTTACTGGGTGATGCCTTTCAGGAAAAAATGCAGAATAACTATGGAAAACATCGGGGATCAGGACCAGATGACTTTGTACTATCAGATAGATTACACTCTTACTGATGTACCTGCAGATGCAGCATATTTCCACGCACAATACAGGAGGCTTAATCCGAATCTGACTTCTGATTACACAATCATTGACGGCATTAAAGGTAGAGGGCACTATGTTGGAGTTTTTATGGCTGTAGGTGTGAATAATAACGGATGGTGGGGCGAAGGAGAAATAAAATTCTTTCTTGACGGTGACACAAAATTCCCGACAATATGCGGAACAGGGACAGAAGATTATTTCTGTGGTTCTTACGATTTTGACACAAGAAAGAAAAATGATGCCGGTGTTGAGGAGGTCAATTATACTGAATTCTGTACCCCTTATTCAGGATTGCACCAGGTTATCAGGGGCGACGGACATTATAAAGTAATGCAGCGTTTTGGAATGTACAGGTGGCATATAATGGATCCTGTAAGGTTTGACAAAGATCTCAGGGTTACAATACAGGATTTGGGTTGGAGGCAGGGAGGAAGATACCTGCCACAGAAATCTGATATTTCCTCTGTATGTTACTGGTACCAGGCTGATCCTCATGCAAAATTCCCCAAAATGCCGGGATGGCAGGAACTTGAAGTTTACTAACAAACAAATATAAAATATCACATATGGAACAGAATAAAAACAACAATTCAACTGAACGGAAAGGAATTGACCGTCGCGGATTTATATCAAAATCTTCACTTGCAGCAATAGGTACTATAGGTGCCGCCGGATTATTAACTTCCTGCAGCGGGGAACCTAAAAAGCCGGAATTGAAGCTTCCGGCCCTGCTGAATCAGGCGCCTGACGGCAAGGTATTGAAAGCCGGTCTTATAGGTTGCGGAGGCAGAGGAACCGGAGCTGCCATAAACTTCCTTGATGCCGGACCAAATCTTGAGATAGTGGCCCTTGGAGATGTTTTTAAGGACAAACTGGATCAATGCCGCCAACAGCTTAAAGAAAAAAAGAACGTAGAAATACCGGATGAAAAATGTTTCATCGGATTTGACAGTTTTGAGAAAGTCATCGATTCAGGAGTTGATCTCGTGCTTCTTTGTACACCTCCCCACTTCAGACCTGCTCATGTTGAAGCAGCGATCAATGCAGGGAAACACGTATTTATGGAAAAACCGTGCGCAGTCGACCCTGTGGGAGCACGCAGAGTCATGGTTGCTGCAAAAAGAGCAGCGGAAAAAGAACTTAGCATTGTCAGCGGAACAATCCGCAGGGTGCAAAAAGATTTCATGGAAACGCAGCGAAGGGTTGCCAGCGGACAGATCGGGGAGATTGCAAGTGCGCATATTACACGCAACGGAGGTTCGTTATGGGTAATCCAGAGACAGCCCGGCTGGACTGATATGGAATATATGCTCCGTAACTGGGCAAATTTCTGCTGGCTGTCTGGCGATCATATTGTTGAACAGTTCATACATGAAATAGATGTTATGAACTGGTATATGGGAAAGAATCCGGTAAAGGCAATGGCATGGGGTGGACGTCAGCGAAGGGTAACTGGCGACCAGTATGATTTCTTCAGCGTTGAATATATCTATGACAACGGTATGCATTCACATTGTGCCGCACGTCAGATAACAGGATGCAGTAACCTTACCGAGCAGTTAATTATTGGCACCGAGGGATTCGCAAATGCAAAGGGAATGCTTTACAACCTGAAAGGTGAGGAGATATGGAAGTATCCTGCTCCTGAAGAAGGCTCAACAGACGAGACCTGGAAAGTAAAAGATCCTTTCGTACAGGAACATATCAATCTTGTAACCTCAATAAGGACAGGTAAGCCTTACAGCGATGCCGAAGCTCAGGTGAATTCAACGCTGATTACTATCATGGGAAGAATGTCGGCGTATACCGGAAAAGATGTCACATGGGATGAAGTACTTAATGCCGATCTGTATCTCGGGCCAAAAACATATGCTTTCGGTCCTGTTCCCGGAATACCGGAAATTATACCTGTAATCGGTGCTGAACCTAAATTAACGTAACAGTTAAGTATTTTACCCTTTATGAACCTTTGTGAATCCTTTGTGTGACTTTGTATTTAAAATCTTTTCTAACCACAAAGGGCCCAAAGGTCAACACGAAGGGACACAAAGTGAATCAAACATCAGGATTATTGAAGAATTTCAAATTTATTATAAAATGAACAGACGACAATTTGCAAAAAGAACAGCCATGGCTTCAGCTTTTGTTTCAGCTGCAACATTGCCTGGATTTTCAGGTTTACTTTCTCCCGGAGCGGGAGGATTGAAAAAAGGCATTATGTGGGGAAGCAACGGAGTGGGAGAGAGTATTTTGGAGAAGTTTCAATCGGCAAAAATTGCCGGTTTTGACGGCATTGAAGCCATGAGCCATCTCGACAGGAATGAAATTCTTAAAGCCAGGGATGCAACAGGTTTGGCTGTTCCGAGTGTTTGTAATGCAATGCATTGGAAATCACTAATGTCGGACCCTGATCCCAGGGTACGTCAGGATGGCGTCGATGCAATGAAAATAGCGATTGAAGATGCAAAAGCTTATGGAGCTGATACCGTCCTTCTTGTTCCAGGCCGTGTTACGGAAACGGTAACCTATGATGAGTGCTGGAACAGATCTGTTGAGGAAATAAAAAAGGTTCTCCCTCTTGCAGAAAAACTCAATATAAATATTGCTATTGAAAATGTCTGGAACGGATTTCTTTTAAGTCCGATGGAGGCAGCATACTATGTCGATCAGTTTGAAAGTCCTTATGTCAAATTCTATTTCGACTGCGGTAATATCCTTAATTATGGATGGCCCGAACAATGGATTAAAATACTGGGACCCAGAATTGCCAAGATACATATTAAGGAATTCAGCCGTAAAATTGCTGACAAGCAGGGAAAATCAGCAGGATTCGGAGTAAAACTAAGAGAGGGCGATGTTAACTGGAGTTCAGTAATAAAAGCCCTGAATGAAATAGGCTATACAGGATGGACAACAATTGAGCAGCCCGGTGGGGATACTCCGGAGGGATTAAAAGATCTGTGCGACAGGCTGAGGCTTATTCAGGAAAGCTGATCCCATAAATTTGAAATAGATTCGTAATATATTGTAAATCAAATTAATCTGATTGGAATGAGCAAATTGAATTATTATTCAGTGGCGGTCGTTATTTTTTGTAGTCTCATGCTTTTCTCCTGTAAGAACGACAGTAAGGAGATGCCCCTGGGACATGCATTTAACGGATCTTACTCAGGAAATTATCTCGACAGGATTGCATTCCCGATTGGTGGATTAGGGGCAGGCATGTTCTGTATTGAAGGTTCCGGCGCCATTTCTAATATGTCTGTCAGAAACAGGCCGCAGGTCTATAATGAACCTGCAATGTTTGCTGCTGTTTCTGTCAAAGGAATGGAAAACGGAGCCCTTGTTCTTGAGGGTCCGGTGCCTGACTGGAAAAAGTTTGGTAATCCAGGTTCAGGGAATGGGTCAGCCGGGTCTACTTATGGACTTCCCCGTTTTGAGAATGCTGCCTTCACTACAAAATTTCCATATGCAATTGTTGACCTTAAAGATCCGGATCTTCAGCTTGGCGTTCAGCTTACCGCCTGGAGTCCCTTCATACCCACTGATGAAGATAATTCAAGTCTTCCTGTCGGCGGTATTGAATACACCTTTAAAAATAACGGGAATTCAAAACTGGAAGCTGTTTTTTCCTATAATGCAGTGAATTTTATGGCCCAGCAGAATGGGAATGCTTCGATCAAACCGGTTACGAACGGATTTATCCTTTCAGAGCAAGGGATTAAAGATAAACCGGAAACAAAAGGAGATTTTGCCATTTTTACAAATGAGCCCGCTACAGTGGTTGATTATTGCTGGTTCAGAGGTGGATGGTGGGATCCCCTGACAATGACATGGAACACTATCATAAAGGGAGAAACCAGACAAAATGATCCTGTGGAAAAAGCAGCCCCCGGAGCCTCGCTTTTTGTGCCATTTGCTTTAAATGCAGGAGAAACAAAGACCCTGCGGCTTATGGTTGCCTGGTATGTCCCCGACACGGACCTGAAATACGGGGAGGATTCGAAAGAAGCCAAAAAAGAAGTATGTGATGATCCTGATTGCAGCTGCAACATGCCATTTTTTAAACCGTGGTACACATCAAAATTCAGGGGAATTGAAGATGTTGTTGCTTACTGGATGACAAACTATGATGATCTGAACAGAAAATCCGGATTGTTCACCAATTCTTTTTACTCAAGTACGCTTCCTCCTGAAGTAATTGAAGCTGTTGCTGCAAATCTGACAATTCTTAAATCACCCACAGTTCTCCGTCAGCCTGATGGGAAGCTCTGGAACTGGGAAGGCTGCAGCGACAATTCAGGTTGTTGTGCAGGATCATGTACCCATGTCTGGAATTACGCCCAGGCAATTCCGCATCTGTTCCCGAAGCTTGAACGTACCCTGAGGGAAACAGAATTCAATCCAAGTCAGGACAAAGAGGGACACCAGACTTTCAGATCGGCGTTACCAATCCGGCCGGTGGCCACAACTTTCTATGCAGCATCTGATGGCCAGCTTGGAGGGATAATGAAAGTTTACCGCGACTGGCACATAAGCGGGAACACTGATTGGCTTAAAAAGATTTATCCGAAGGTTGCCGAAAGCATGAATTATTGCATAACGACCTGGGATCCGGAACACAACGGTACACTCGAAGAACCTCATCATAACACTTATGATATAGAATTCTGGGGTGCTGACGGGATGTGCACAAGTTTCTATCTCGGAGCCCTGAAGGCAATATCTGAAATGGGCACGTTTCTGGGCGAGGATGTGACAGAATATGATAATCTTTATAATAAAGGAAAGCAGGTGATGGAGTCAGAACTTTTTGACGGAGAATATTTTATTCAGAAGATTAAATGGCAGGGTTTGCATGCCCCAGATCCTATTCAGGCTTCCAGGGGATCGTGGAACTCAGATTATTCTGAGGAGGCCAGACTTCTGCTGCAGAAGGAAGGACCAAAATACCAGTATGGCAAAGGATGTCTCTCAGACGGCGTTTTGGGATCGTGGATAGGTGAAGTTTGCGGATTGAAAAATGTTGTTGATTCTGTAAAGGTAACAAGTCATTTAAAATCAGTCTTTAAATATAATTTCAGAACAACACTGGCAAATCATTCAAATCCACAGCGGCCAGCGTATGCTTTTGGTAATGAAGGAGGTCTGCTGCTGTGTACATGGCCCAAGGGTGAGATGCTCTCACTTCCGTTCGTTTACAGCAATGAAGTCTGGACCGGAATCGAGTACCAGGTAGCTTCCCACCTCATGATGATGGGAGAGGTGGAAAACGGATTGAAAATAGTTCGTACGGCACGTGAAAGATACGATGGAAGATTCAGAAATCCTTTTAACGAATATGAGTGCGGACACTGGTATGCCCGGGCTTTATCGAGTTATGCACTTCTGCAGGGCCTTACCGGAGCCAGATATGATGCCTTATCTCAGACGATGTATATCGACTCAAAGGTCGGCAATTTCAATTCATTTATTTCCACGGCAACAGGCTTTGGGAACGTGGGACTTAAAGATGGAAAACCTTTTCTGGATGTTGTTTACGGCGATATACCAGTAAAGGACTTTACTGTAAGATAGCTGAAATTGTCTTCTGTTTAAAATATTGCGGATTGCGGATTGCGGATTGCGGATTGTGGATTGCGGATTGTGGATTTGAAAATCCGAAATCCGAAATGATTATAATAGCGACATAATAGGTTTAACTTTACACTAGGTCCACCTGTAAATTGTCCAGTTTTTTTCAGTTGCTCTCTTTAAAAGAGTTTTATCAGGATTTATACAGACAGGATGCCCGACAGCATTAAGCACCGGGATATCTGATTCTGAATCACCATAGTACCATGCATTTTCAGATTTACTGTTATTCTTTTCACAGTACTCTGTCATTCCTGCAACTTTCCCTTCCCTGAAGCATGGGATTCCTGTAAGACGTCCGGTGTACACTCCATCAATTAACTCCAGCCTGGTACAGATTATATCATCCATTTTCAGATAGTCAGCTACTTTAATGCACAGGGGTTCCAGGGATGAAGAAAGAATAACGAGTTTTGCATTATTCTTTTTATGAAATTCTATTTCAGAAATTGCTTCACGGTGAAATGATGGTAAGATTGCATTGTTAAAAACATCTGAACACAAATCTAAAAGTGCCGTCTCCTCAATTCCTTTGACCCAGCTGACCATGTCGTTTATTATTTTAAGCTGGTCTTTTATCCCGAATCTAAATGCAAATGAATTGTACAGGGCATTTATCAGGTCGCTTCCTTTCAGCAAACCTTTTTTACGGGCTGCAAGGGCAATGATCCGTCCGCTGACTGTTTTTGTTATTGTTTTATCGAGATCAAAAAATACTATATAATCCCGGTATTCCTTTTTAAATTCTATTGAAGAAATGGTTTCCATCGGGATTGTAAATAATATTAAAAGCCCCGGGAAGAATACTTACGTTAAATTTTCCGGAGAAGAATAATTCCCCGTCAATATGAAAAGGAACCTCGTTCTGAAACTCCAGATTTAATCCGGTAGTCTGATAGTAATTGACCTTTTTGTCAGTTATATGTTTTCCTTTGGGAACTTTCAGCAATATTTTGAATCTCTGAATAAGATTCAACCTTTTTATCGAACAAACATCAAGCAGTCCGTCATTTGCAATGGCTTGAGGGGTAAGAAAGAAACCTCCGGCAAATCTGCGGCCAATTGAAATGGTGTTAATAAAACAATCAGTTTCCGACTTTGCCTGTCCAAGAGTGACAACCATCTGCTTCTCCTTGTAGAAAAGCAATGTTTTAATGATATGCCAGATATATTTATACGCCCCTCCTTTTTTTACTTTTCCCGGTTCAGTATAGTTTTCAGCAGCAACCTGAGCATCAAATCCGAGTCCCATCCCATTCAAAAAAATCTTTCCATTTACTGACCCGGCATCCATAGAAATAATACTCTCCCTGAAAAAAATATCCCATTCATTTTTCCCGAAACGGCCGGGGAAACCAAGTATCTGGATGAAGTCATTACCGGTTCCAGCGGGAATAATACCGATCACTACATCTTTTTCACCGGCCAGTGGCCTGGCTATTTCATTCAATGTACCGTCTCCACCTACACCTATTATTCGATTGAATCCTTTTTCAAAGTATAGTCTTGAGAGGATAGAAGCATGACCGGGGCGTTCAGTAAGCACTATCTCCCCATCGATTTTATGCTTTTCTATCATCCGGTTAATCTCCGGGACAATTGTTCCGGCAAAACCATTACCTGCTGTTGGGTTGACGATAAAAATCCATTTTCCTTTCTGCATAGTTAAAGTTCAATGATAAGCTGATTCTATTACGGCCTTTATTGTATTCAAAATTTCATGATCACTTTTATTAATCAATTCTTCCTTTGGTATTGGTTTGTGAATTATCACGTTTAGTTTCGATCCAAAATTTATGTAAAACCTGTTTTTGGGTTTAAGATTATAAAAGCCATTTAATGTGATAGGAAGTATTCCAATTTCCCTTGTTTTCAAAAGATAGATAAATCCCCTGAAGAAAGGATTTATTTTACCATCAAGAGTTCTTGTACCCTCAGGGAAAAGCGCTACAGACTGGTTGTCAGCCCTCTCCATCAATTGTTCAAGCATATGCCGGGTGTTTTTTACAGTGGGTTCCTTGAAAGGTATATAATCTGTAAGCTTTAAGAACCTGTTAAAAACCGGGACTTTCAAGAGACGTTCATGACCGAACCATGAGACATGAGGATAAAACGAAGTTATCGCAACAATATCAAACAGACTTGAATGGTTGGCAACAAGAATATACTTTTCATCTTTTTTAATATTCTCCTTCCCGATGATAGTGAGCCGTTTACCAATTATAAAAAAGACTGATTTTGCCCAGATCATGCATAGAAACTGAATGGTCTTCTTTGCTTTAAACCACGAAAGAAAAATTACAACAAACAATCCCACAGCAGTATATGTGTACAGAACTGCAAATACGGGAACAGTAAGTATCGCGTTAATACCGGAATTCATAAGAAAAATAAAACTATTTCAATACCGGAAAAGTAAAAAAATTTATAATACCAAATTGAATCCATGATTTAAATAATCCTTAATTGGTCATTTGCCCGAGTTACTTACAAAAGCTATCTGCTGACTGTCAGGTGACCATGAAGGTACATTTATAGTCCCCTGTCCGCCGTATAGATAGGCAATGGTTTTCGGGGCGCCTCCTGATGCAGGCATCAGTCTTAGCATAACCCGTTTATAAGAAGGATGACTGTTTGCCTCCACATCCGGAGAAAATGAGATGAATGCAATCCATTTGCCATCGGGTGATACGTGGGGAAACCAGTTATTATATCCGTCAGCTGTCATCTGTTCCCTCCCGGAGCCATCGGGCTTCATTCTCCAGAGCTGCATACTGCCCGTGTGACTGCCATTATAATAAATGTACCTGCCGTCGGGAGAATATTCACATCCGTCAACATGTTCACCCTGACTGAGATTTGTCAGAGCAACCTCTTTACCCCCTTTGATTGAGTTCCGGTAAATATTATAAATGTTTTTACCATCGCGTTGTGCTACATATACAACTTCCTTATTATCAGGTGCCCAGCCATGAAAGTAGGATGGGGTGTTTTCTGTGATTAATTTTGGTTTTCCACCCTTTAAAGGAAGAACGTAAACTGTTGAGCCGCCACCCGGCATGCCATCCCTGTGACTACTGATAGCTAAAAGCTTGCCATCGAAAGATATTCCATGATCGTTGTTGTTCCGTCGTGCCGATCCGGTATTCAGCATTACAAGATCTCCTCCTGAAACAGGAATTTTGAAAAGAAGTCCATCCATGTTGAAGAGAAGTTGTTTCCCGTCAGGCATCCAGTTCGGAGCCTCGAACCTTCCCTGCTTCTCAAAAATGGTTTTTCGGATCCCTGTAAATACATTCATTGTCTCAAGACGACAGCCCAGGTACCCTTCTTTTTCAGGATTATAATTATCACCCACAGGTTTGTCAATTCTGACATTCCATGCTGTTGCCTCTTCAATCACCTCCGGATCATGTGAACAGATAAAAAGCCCGGCCAGAACCTCCTCAGGAAGGTTTTCCATTTCATGCGACCCGATAACTTCCATTGGTTCACCGGTATGAGCAGCTCTCATGGTGATTTTCTTACCTGAACGTTCGATCTGAACGATGTCATATTTTGATCCCTTTGCAAATAATTCATCCTGAGGATCTCTCATTGCTGCTCCCTCCTTTCCCCTCCATTGCATTACAGTTAATCCGTCACCATGAAGAACAGCAGATATGTGTGGAGATTTTTCGCCGGTTGACCAACGGATCATCCACCCTGTTTTCCTGTGAAGATTTGTGCCTTTGCCTTCAAACCTGAAGTTTGCTGTCAGAATAAAGTCGCCTTTGATCTTATTATAGAGATAGTGAAATTCATCTCTTTCAAACCATATATTATAACCCGAACCCTTAAGTGAGTAAGACTGATCCGGCTGATTGTAAGCAGAAGATCCGTGATTTTTGGGATTTCCGACGTCGGTACTGTTCTGGAATATACCTGCTGCAGGCCCTTGTGCCATAGCTGTATTTATCGACAGGCAGCCAATTAACAATAACATGTATTTCATTTTTTCAGAGTGTTAAAGAATTTCAAATTTATAGATTTTGCTTAAAGTAAGTTCAAAATGATATTTAGTATATCAAATAATGATGAATTAGAATACATTTGAAATAAATTTATAAATTTAATCCGGGTTTAAACCTATTATTTTTAAATCATATAGTTTCCACTTTCTATAAATATTTTATTCATGAATGAGCTACTTAATAAAATCGCCCGTTGTATTGAATCAGGGAAAATAGATAAAATATCGCCTTATCCGCCTGATCTGAAAGGACAGGATGGTGCCGATGAGCTGACAAAACTTGCCCTGGAAACAGGGATTAAGCCCGACCAGATTCTCGACCAGGCTCTTATTCCGGCTATGGAAGTGGTCGGCGACCGGTTCAGCAGAAAAGAGATTTATGTTCCGCAGATGCTGATGTCGGCTAAAGCTATGAACAGTTCAATGAAACATATTAAGCCTTTCTTCCAGTCAGGAGAAACAAAAAGGAAGGGGAAATTTATAATCGGCACTGTTGCCGGGGATCTGCACGACATTGGCAAAAATCTGGTATCGATGATGATAGAAGGGGGAGGCTGGGAAGTTATTGATCTGGGTGTTGATGTCAATACTGATAAATTCATGAAGGCATTGGAAGAGAATCCGACCTCAGTTGTAGGATTGTCAGCATTACTTACAACCACAATGGAAAACATGAAAAAGACAGTAGCAACTATAAAAGAAAAGTATTCGGATACAAAGATACTGATCGGAGGTGCCCCTGTTACAAGGGAATATTGTGAGAAAATCGGAGCAGATTTTTATTCTCCCGATCCTCAGGGAGCTGTTAATTATCTGAAACAGCTTGTATCTTAAACCGTTTATGAATTATGAAAACAGTTCTTGCCGGAATTTCCGGTGAAGTAATCATCGATACTGATGGTCCGGTTGTTATTATTGGGGAGTCAATAAATCCAACACGGAGAAAAAAACTGGTCAGTACACTTCAGGAAAATAATTTTGAATATCTGATTGAGCTGGCGGAGAGTCAGATCAGGGCGGGAGCTGATGTTCTGGATGTAAATGTCGGATTCCCCGGAGTTGATGATGTGAAGCTTCTTCCGGCAGCAGTGATCGCAATCCGGGATAAATTTGATATTCCGATTTGTCTCGATTCTCCGAATCCTCTTGCTATTGAAGCAGCCCTTAAAGTCGCACAGGGGAAGTGCCTTATAAACTCGGTTAACGGTAAAGAAGCATCATTGGCGGCTCTACTTCCGGTTGCAAGGGAATATGGAGCAGCGATTATCGGACTTTGCATGGATGATGATGGGATAACCAATGATCCGGAAAAGAGATTGTTAATTGCAGAAAAAATAATTGCCAGGGCAGTTAAGGAAGGGATCAGACCTGAAGACGTTGTAATAGACCCGCTGGCGATGGCTGTAAGCGCCGACCCGGCTGCTTGTCTGGTTACTCTTGAAACAATCAGGCTGGTGCATGAGAAGTTGGGCCATAATATAACCATGGGTGCAAGCAACATTTCATTCGGCCTGCCTGACAGGGAATCTCTGAATGCATCATTCCTGGCAATATGTATTCATCACGGACTTACATGCCCGATTGCAAATCCGGAAAAAATCACTTCAGTAATCCGTGCCACTGATCTTATTCTGGGCAGAGATGATTATGCAGTTAGGTTTGTTGAATATTTTCAAAATCAATCTTAACTCACTGCATATCCCCGGTTTATTAAAGGAAATTGATTGATGTCAGGTATCAAACCCAACCCCAGATGGCAGCCGGCCTTTTTCCCGTTTAAAAGGGAAAAGTTCAGCAGGCGCCTTCTGGCAAAAACGGAACTGATTTTTAAAGG
Organism: uncultured Rikenellaceae bacterium; assembly: GCA_964411285.1. GTDB lineage: Bacteria > Bacteroidota > Bacteroidia > Bacteroidales > VadinHA17 > LD21. The sequence continues at coordinate 6,431 of CAYPKL010000027.1, read as the reverse complement.
TCCTGTCTTTGGCTGCCGCATGTGCGGAAATTGTCTGTTACAGGAAACTGCATTTATCTGTCCGATGGAATGTCCTAAAGGATTAAGGAATGGGCCCTGTGGCGGTATTACTCAGGATAAAAAATGTTATGTTGATGAAACCCGTGAATGTGTCTGGTACTGCATTTATAAAAGAGCCCAAAGGACCGGCAGGGAGAAAATACTACTTGAAGTCCTCCCGCCACTCGACTGGTATAAGGCAGGGACAGAAACCTGGGGAGATGTTGTTAGACAGGTGAATAAGGTTGGAACCGGGAAATTCCTTTCATCCCTGTTTATCCATGACAAGCAGGAGAAAGCAAAGATATGGGATTCGGTATTTAAGAGTATCAGGCAACCTGACTGGTGGCGCGGTGACTCGGAATATCATCCTCCTTCATATGATAAACCGGTTTCAGAGCTTGAAAAACAACTGAGGTCTGGCAGATTTGTCGTTGTTACTGAAGTCACACCACCGGTAAGTTCAAATCCTGATAAGCTGAAAGCTGAGCTTATGCTCGTAAAACCATATGTTACAGCAGTTAATTTTACTGATGGTTCTTCAGCGGTTCCCAGGATGTCAAGTACCGCATGTTGCAAGACTGCAATTGATCAGGAAATTGAACCGGTACTTCAGATTGCAGCCAGAGATACCACCAGGACTGGCCTGCAGTCAGTAGCAGTCGGAGTTAACAGCCTGGGAATAAAGAACATATTATGTATTACAGGTGATAATCCCCGGATTGGTCCATCTCCCGTTGCTGATATGAGCATGCTTGATATCGATTCTGTTCAGATGTTATGGATTTTAAGAAGGATGAGGGATGAGGGAATCTATCTGGACGGGCGAAAAATGAAATACCCGCCGGAATTTTTTATTGGCGCAGCCACTTCTCCGTTTGCATCCGATCCGGAATTACAGGCATTAAAAGATCAGAAAAAGGTAAATGCAGGCGCTCAGTTCTTCCAGACAAACCTGATTTTTGAACCCGAAAAGCTTGATCAGTGGCTGGAAAATCTCGATAAACGGGATGTTCTTGGGAAAGTCTGCATTCTCATTGGAATAGCACCGCTTAAGAGTTATAAAGCAGCCCTTTATCTTCATGAGAAAGTGCCGGGGGTTTACCTTCCGCAAAATATATTAAACAGGATGGAGAGAGCGGGAGACAAAGCTTCGGAAGAGGGAGTGCAAATCGCTTTGGAAGTGATTGATGGGATAAAACAAAAAAAAGGGGTGAGCGGTATTCACCTGATGACTTTGGGTTGGGAAGAGATTGTGGGTAGAATTGTTACTGAATCGGGACTCTCTTTTCCAGATTTCCACGGTTCTTAAAGGTCCCCCAACCCAACTGACCTGTGGAACCTGCAACCCCTGAAGCAAACAATATTCTGGTTTTAAGAATTTTGTGATGGAAAATAATGGAATGAATTTTATACAGGATAATTTCTTGCAAAATGATGCATAACACTTTTAAAATTGACTTTTCGGAACTTAAATTGAGTGTAACTCAGATTGAACAGTTGCTGGGTTACAAAGAAGGAGAATCGCATGAAACAATAGCAGAAATGATTTCCGATCTTTTGAAAGAAGCAGGAAAGATATGCCTGATTAAAGCTGAATATTCTATTTTCCCAAACGTTACATTCGTTAATGCTGATAAATCGATCGAAATAAATACTATTTCTTTTAATGTAAATAAAATTATTTACGGCCAGTTAAAAAATGCTGAGTCGGTTGCAGTATTTCTTTGTACTGCAGGGCCGGAAATCGGTATCAAAAGCCGTAATGCCATGAAAGAAGGAGATCTTTTAACAGGGTATATATATGATGTTATTGGCAGCGAGATCGTTGAAGCTGCGGCTGATATTATGCAGAAAGAACTTGAATTAGTCCAGACTGCCGGTGGAAAGAAGATAACAAACCGTTACAGTCCGGGATATTGTGACTGGGACGTAGCCGAGCAGCATAAATTGTTCAGGCTTATGCCGGATAATTACTGCGGTATAAGAATAAATTCTTCGGCTTTGATGAACCCTGAAAAGTCAGTCAGCGGATTTATAGGGATTGGCGAACATGTCAGGCATAATCCCTATACCTGCAGTATATGTGATATGAAAGATTGTATTTACAGGAGGGTAAGGGCTGGTTAAATGAGAGGAGAATAGAAGAATGGGAGAAAAAAAGAAGGGGAGAAGTATTTTATACTAAATTTGTTTGATACCACATAATTCAATAAATGCAATAATTATGTTACTTCTTGGAATAGACCTTGGCAGTTCTTCAGTTAAGGCTTCAGTTATTGATGGGGAATCAGGTAATTGCCTGGCAACAGCTTTTTATCCCAAGGATGAAATGAAAATAGTTGCCATAAAACCCGGCTGGGCTGAACAGGAACCGCATATATGGTGGGAAAGTCTGAAATCAGCAATAGCTGACTGTAATAACCAGTTGGGGTCAAAGAGAAATGAGATTGGCGCTGTAGGCATATCTTACCAGATGCATGGACTTGTTACAATAGATAAGGACCAGAAAGTTATTCGTCCGTCGATAATCTGGTGCGACAGCAGGGCAGTAGGTTACGGAGAAAAAGCTCTGGAAACACTGGGAAAAGATTTCTGTCTTTCTCACCTGCTCAATTCGCCAGGCAATTTTACCGCTTCAAAGCTTGCCTGGGTAAAAGAAAATGAACCAGAAAATTTCAGAAGGATCAATAAAATAATGTTGCCTGGCGATTATATCGCTTTGCGTCTTACAGGTGAGGTTTCAACTTCATTTACGGGTTTGTCGGAAGGTATCTTCTGGGATTTTAAGACTAACAGCGTATCTGATGAGCTTATGAATTTCTTTGGATTCAGGTCAGATATTTTACCCGGATTGGTAAGCTCTTTTTCTGTTCAGGGTAGAATCATGAAAAATATTGCTTCAGAACTCGGATTAACGGAAGGAATACCTGTTTCGTACCGTGCCGGTGATCAGCCAAACAATGCGCTATCGCTGAACGTGTTAAATCCGGGTGAGGTTGCAGCGACGGCAGGCACATCCGGAGTGATTTATGGTATAACTGATCAGAAAAAATATGATCCGCTATCGCGGGTAAATACTTTTCTGCATGTAAATCACACACAAAAAGACCAGCGGTTGGGAGTGCTTTTATGTATTAACGGGACAGGCATACTTAACTCATGGCTTAAAAGAAATTCAGGAAACGGTGCATCATACGATGAGATGAACAAGCTTGCCGGAGCAGCTCCTGCAGGATCAGACGGACTTGCAATACTTCCATTTGGAAACGGAGCTGAGAGGATGCTGATGAATAAAGATGCAGGTTGCCGGATTCTCGGTCTGAACTTTAACAGGCACTCAGATTCTCATCTTTTCAGGGCGGCTCAGGAAGGGATTGCTTTTTCATTCAGGTATGGTCTGGACATAATGAAGGAAACGGGTATCAATCCGCAGATTATCAGAGCAGGAAAAGCTAATATGTTTCTGAGTGACGTTTTCAGGGAGGCTCTTTCATGTATTTCAGGCACACCGATCCATCTCTATAATACCGATGGCTCAATTGGTGCTGCCAGGGGCGCAGGTATAGGTTGCGGATATTACAAATCACCTGCAGAAGCATTTAATGGCCTAAAGGCAGTTGGAGTTACTGAACCCGATGAGAAAAAGAGAAAAATATATAAGGAGGCTTATTTGAACTGGAAGAATTTTGTTAAAGCATTGTAACCATTAAATTTCACTTTGAGCTCCTTGATGGTAAAAAATATCAAACTATTTTACACCTGTATAAGAGAAGTAATATTCTGATTTTTAGGATTTCATAAAAAGTTTACTATAAATTAACAGCGATGATTAACAAAGTAAAGGAAGAGTATTTTCCTGGTATCGGGAAAATTGAGTATGAGGGTAAAAAATCAAGGAATCCTCTTGCATTCAGATGGTATAATCCTGATGAGTTAATTTCAGGGAAAAAGATGAAAGATCATCTGCGTTTTGCAATTGCCTTCTGGCACTCTTTCTGCGGAGATGGAACTGACCAGTTCGGAAATGCCACCCATTCCTACCCGTGGAAGGATATGCCTTCTGACGACAAAATTAAGCACAGACTGGATGCTGCCTTTGAGTTTATTACCAAAATGGACGTTCCGTACTATTGTTTTCACGATGTCGATGTTGTTGGTAATGAAGGATCAGTATTTGATATTGAAAAACGGCTTGCCAGATTTGTTCCCGTTATGAAAACATTGCAGAAACAAACAGGGGTGAAGCTTCTGTGGGGTACCTCAAATCTTTTTTCGCATCCAAGGTATATGAACGGAGCTGCAACTAATCCGGATTTTAATGTAGTAACAAATGTTGCTGTTCAGCTTAAAAATGCCATTGATGCGACCATTGAACTCGGAGGTGAGAACTATGTTTTCTGGGGAGGCAGGGAAGGCTATATGAGCCTGCATAACACCGACATGAAGAGGGAACTGGATCACATGGGAATGATGCTTTCGCTGGCACGGGATTACGCAAGGGGAAAAGGGTTTAAAGGTACTTTTCTGATCGAACCTAAGCCAATGGAGCCAACCAAGCACCAATATGATTATGATTCAGCAACCATCATAGGATTCCTGAATAAATATGGTCTTGAAAAGGATTTCAAGCTGAATATTGAAGTAAACCATGCCATTCTTGCAGGGCATACTTTTCAGCATGAACTTCAGGTTGCAGCTGATGCAGGAGCGCTTGGAAGCATAGATGCAAATAAGGGTGATTACCAGAATGGCTGGGATACCGATGAGTTCCCCACAAATATCTATGAGATTACTGAGGCGATGATGGTTATCCTTCAGGCCGGAGGATTTAAAACCGGCGGTATTAACTTTGATGCTCATATCAGAAGAAACTCAACAGACCCGGATGATCTTTTCATTGCACATATAAGCGGGATGGATACCTTTGCAAGAGCGTTGATTATAGCGGACAAATTGCTGAAAGAGAGTGAATATCTTAAGTTTAAACAAAGAAGGTACTCGTCATTTGACAAAGGGGCAGGGAAGGATTATGAAACCGGCAAACTTACTCTCGAAGATCTTCGGGGAATTGCATCCAAAAATGGTGAACCGGATGTAAGAAGCGGTAAACAGGAGTTGCTTGAGCAGCTTATAAATATGTATCTGTAACGCAGGTTAACGTTGATCTTTCTAATAATCAGATGTAATTATTTCAAATTGAGGCGGATTGGCAATAGATTTCTTCACTTTGCACAATCCCGCAACATGAAGCACTGAAGCTTTATATTTTTCCGGGAAATCCCGGGGGAGCTGGATATCGAGTTTAACAGAATCAGGTAAGCCGGATTCCTTATTATAAACAGTGGTCATAATAATCCTTATGTTTTCAGCCGGTATCTGACGGTTGTCACAAAATGATTTGACATAAATACCGGCACAGGTACCGATCGAAGCAAGGAACAGTTCAAAAGGAGCGGGGGCAGTATTACCTCCACCACTATCTTCAGGCTGGTCGGTCCTGATTAAGTGACCATGCGAATGTGCCGTTACAACTTTTCCTCCGTCAAAAGTAATTTCCATCATATCAGTAAGAACTAAGGTGAATTTTATCAAAGAAATATTTGCAATAACCGTTCAAATTTTGTTTGCTATGAGCAAAAATACATTAAATTGTCTTGTTTCAAACTCTGATATTTTCTTATTTATCACGAAACATTTTTGGAGACTGACATCTTTAAATCCCTGGTTCCTGACTAATGTGGAAAATTCCAAAGGGTTGAATCCCTTATGACCAGAAAATTTTTCTCCATGAAATGAACCATCTTCCGGATAGAGATCCGCGATTGCAAGATAACCTCCGGGATTAAGAAGTCTGTAGAATTTACCGACAATATTGTTGATGTCAGCGACGTGATGCATTACCATCTGGGTAATTAAAAGATCAAAATTGTTTTCATCAGGATCCTCCTTTTCAAGATCAAATAATATTGCTTTAAGATTTGCAGCCCCTGTTAATGCGATTTTTTCATTCATTATCCTGACCATTTCAGGAGAACTATCCATCATTGTTATTTCTTTAAGATAGTCCTTAAGCAGAAAACCTGTAATCCCTGTTCCTGCACCAAATTCGAGGGCTTTCATGCTTTTATTCAGGACAATTTGTTTCAGGACTATATTTACAATTGCAACAGATCGTTCCCAGTGCATTGGATTTGCATCCCATCCGGAGGCTTTTATATCAAACTCATTCATGTTTAATAAAAAAACTCTGTGGGGATACATAGGATTCCACAGAGTTATTCTTAGTTGTACCTATGTTCTATTTCTTCAGAATTGTATCAAGGACCTTCTCTTTGTCCAGTTTTTTCGTGCAGAAGAACCAGTCGTAACAATGCATTTCGGCTTTGTTT
>CAYPKL010000026.1:0-5604 GCA_964411285.1 uncultured Rikenellaceae bacterium | reverse complement strand
ACATCAGCAATTTTGTTTCCTATTCCGATATCCTCTACTCCGGTAATCTTTATTGAAGCGTTGAATGTTGGAGCGCCTTTGGTCTTTGTCCATCGGGCAACTACAACCCTGTAGGGAAATCTGGATATCAGATTATTTGCATTGGGGCATCCTGTCCTGTGAATCTTAATTCCTTCAGAAATAGTAATAAACCCGAAAATATGGTCACCAAATACCGGATTGCAGCATTTTGAGAGCCTGAAGTCCAGTCCCTCCACCTTGTCTTCAATAACTAAATAATCAGAATACTGGGATCCAATTATTTCTTTGACTTCTTTTTCAGGCAATTCAGGTACCGGTGTAACGGTATGGTCTTCTTCCTCATTTAATAAGATCTCCTTGATCTGAAGAAGGTCAGTCTTACCCGATTCTATATTACAATAAAGATCCTGCGCTGTTTTAAGATTATAGTGGACAATTAGTCTCTGAATCACCGCATCACCATAAGCGATCTTCCAGTTCCTGAGGCGCCGCATCAGCATCTCCTTCCCTTCTGCAGCGGCTTTGGTTCTTTCTTCATTCAGTACCTGCTTAATTTTGGTTTTAGCCTTACTTGTTACGACGAATGAAAGCCAGTCCTGCTTCGGTTTCTGATTTTTCGATCTTAAAATTGAAACATGATCTCCATTCTGGAGAACATATCTTATCGTTACATTTTTCCCATTTACTTTACCTCCCACACATGAGGCCCCCACTGCGGTATGTATATCAAACGCAAAATCAAGCACTGTCGAGCCGGCAGGCAGCTGACGCAGGTCACCCTTTGGAGTAAATGCAAAAACCTCGTCGGTATATAACCCTGATCTTACCTGATCAAGGAATGCATTGTCTTCTTTTTCTGATGATTCAAGGATCTCACGCATTTTTGTCAGCCATGTATCCAATCCTCCCTCTCCCTTTATTCCCTTATATTTGAAATGGGCAGCAAGTCCCTTTTCTGCAATCTCATCCATTCGGGCGGATCGTATCTGTACCTCAACCCATTTGCCTCTTGGGCCAACCACTGTTGTATGCAGGGACTCATAACCGTTTGATTTTGGCACTGATATCCAGTCACGGAGACGGCTTGGATTAGTCTGATAAAGGTCAGTAACAATAGAATAAACTCTCCAGCAATCGGATTTTTCATTTTCCGGTTCACTTTCAAGGATTATCCTCATCGCAAACAGGTCGAACACTTCATCAAATTCCACTCCCTGCTTTTTCATTTTAAGCATTATGGAATGTATTGATTTAGTACGGCTTTTTATCATGTACTTTAACCCCAGTTTGTCGAGCTTCTCACTCAGCGGAGCAGAAAATTCACGAATAAGCCTGTTTCTCGATGCTGTTGTCTGTTTCAGTCGGCTGTCAACATAATTGTATTGATCGGGTTCAAGATATTTTACAGCAAGATCTTCCATCTCCGACTTAATATTATAAAAGCCAAGGCGGTGAGCTAACGGAGCATACAGAAAATAAGTTTCAGAAGCAAGAGGCAGCTTCTCATTTTCAGGGGCATTATCGAGGTTCCGCATAAATTCAAGCCTCTCAACAAGCTTAATAAGGATAACCCTGACGTCGTCAGCCAGGCTTAACAGAAGCTTTCTGAAGTTTTCTGCCTGGTAGGATGATTGCATCGAATTGATCCCGGTTATCCGGGAAAAACCCTGCAAAATCTCAACAACCTTCTTCCCAAATATTTTTTCAAGCTCCTGTTGTGAAATCTCCAACCTGCTATACGAATCATGCAACAGGGCAGTGATAATGGATGTTGGTCCAAGCCCCATTTCTTCTGAAACAATTGTGGCGACTGATAAGGCATGTAGAATTTCATGCTTTCCGGTAATGGTAGAATTATCTGAACAGGCTTTCAGAGCAAGGTCAAGCGCGAGTCTGATTTTCTTACTGTCACCGGCAGTCAGAGAGCTTCTGGCTGTTTTCAGCAAAGCCCTGTACGCTAAGTTTATTTTTTGCGCTTCCTGCATCAGGTACCTCCGAATTCAGTTTGAATTGTGAAAGTAACTAATTATGATGCATTTTAGCAATAAAAAGAGTCAATTTAAATTTTAAAACTGAAATGATTCCGAAAGGTGGACAAGATACTTTCAGGGTTTCTTTTTATCCACGTTATCAAGATCTTCCAGTTCATCAATTCCCGTATCTTTTGAAAGCTCAGAAAGACTTTTAAGATCGAGGTCGCCGGTAATCGAGATCAGCGAATTATTGCCCGGACCACCTGAAAGAATGAGGAGCTCGGTAATAATATCCCCTTTTTGTCTGATCAGAAATTTAGTAACATTCTGGCCTTCCTTGGTTACCATCAATTCCTCGTAGGCTGATAGGTTTATCTTTTTGCTGAGCTCGGTGTAAAAATTTAATTTCTGATTAAGCAGTGAATCTTCCACCGACAGTATTCTTATTGATGTCAGACGATTAATGACGTTCTTCCCATTTTCGTTCTTATTATTCTTACTATCCTTATCAGCAAAAAGATTCAGCAATTTACCTGAAATAGTCACAGTTGTAAAACCATCTTTTTCTGAATATTTATCGAACAACTCCTCAATGGGATTGGTCTGGGCCTGCAGCAACAAACCCATGCAAAGCATTGTGCTTAAGATAATCAGCTTCTTCATATGATTTATTGTTTATCGTTTATCGTTAAATATTTATCGTTTATCATTTATTATTTATCGTTTATCATTTGTTATTTATTGTTTTTCATGTATAGTATTCGATTATGGTAATTGGTTTTTCCTTTCTCCTTTCTCCTTTTTCCTTTCTCCTTTTTCCTTTACACCCGTTTATTTGGCTTTGTCCTGGTCATTATCTAATAAAATAAATGCATTATGCAGTATTTCAAGGGTCTTCATTTTTCCCTCAGCCATTACTGCCGGACTTGTCAATGCGATAAGGCTCTCATTTGCTGCATCCTGCATCATACCAACCTTCTCAAGCGCCCTGGTTCCATTGTTCAGACGGGCAGAAACATCATAAAGAATTTTCATTGCCTCATTATATGCGATCTCCGGATCAGAAAATGTATCAGCAGGTTCTGATCTGTTTGTGAAAAAGAAATAAGATCCGGTCATTATGAGAATTCCTGCAGCAATACCGGTTACGGTCCTGAAAATTCTTCTCCTCCTGAAGTCTGCCAGATTTTTTTCCTGGTCGTCAATTGCATTAATAATCCTGTTACCGAAGCCCTCCGGTGGTAAAGGCATGGCAGATGATTCTGAATAATAATTGAAGATCCCCTTTTCGATTTCAAGTTCATCAGGGACAATTTCTCGGGTAAAGAACTCCTTAAGTGCCAGTTCCTCATCGATTGAGCTTTCCCCGTTATAATACTTTTCAAGCAGTTGTTTTATTTCCTCGGTATTCATTGAAATAATTATTATATTTTTCCCTTATGATCTTCCTTGCTCTCGAAATGTTAACGCGTAATGTATTAACATTCTGCCCTGTTTTTTCGGCAATTTCTTCGTAGCTAAGATCATCAATATCACGATAATGTATGATTTCCCTGTAATTTTCGGGTAGATTATTAATTATATTATCAATCATTATGGCGCTTTCGGCTCTTTCAAGCTTATCATGAGGTGACAGTTCTGGATTCATGTACAGGGAAAGAGTGTCAATATCACTTGTCTCGCTGTATTTTTGTTTCCTTAACTGATCAATCGAAGAATTCTTTACCATCGTGATTGCAAGGGCTTCCACACTATTATATTCCCCGAGCCTGTCATTCATTTTCCATAATTTTACAAACACGTCCTGTACAGCATCTTCTGATCCCTCCTGATTCCTTAGTATACGGTATGCATGACCATATAGTCTTCCGGATATCCTTAATACAAGATTATTGAAATCAGTTCGGGTCATTTACATGATAGCTTTTCTATCTTTCAAAGATAATCACATATTCAATCAGTTAAGTCCCGTAACCATTTTCATGCCATGATCCTTTTTAACATCTGAAGAAATGTTTTCAGCTTCCTCAAAGGTTATTTTACCTCTGATCTGGATTATCAGATTGTCCTCGCCCCCGCCGATCATTAAAAACTCACGGATGAAATCCCCATCAGTGCGGACGAGCATCCTAAGGTCCTGATCCGAATCCTTAACCCTCATAAATTCTTCATAGTCGCGAAGATTTATGTCTTTCATTACCAGATCATAGAAATTTTCAGCTCTTATTCCTTCATCTTCCTGGACAAGTATTCTTATTTCAGTAATTTTTTCAGGCCACTTGCATTTTTCACCTTCATCTATTTCTGAACTGAGAAACTTTAATAAATTTCCTTTCAATGTAAAAGTCACAAAACCATCATTACCGGCATATTTGCTGAATAATGCATCTATCGATTTTTGTCCGTAAACAAATGAAAACGAAGTTGTCAGAATTAAAATCCAAAGAATTCTTTTCATAGCAGATAATTTAATTGTTTTTACTGGTGTTTATCTGCATGACGAACAAGTCACACTTTCATTACAAAAACTAAAAAAAAAGGAATGAATTTCCCAAAGGGCTTATTTAAGTGGTGATTTGGGTTCGCGTGACATTTCAATATAATAGGCCCAGTCGACAGCTTCAGGGATAATCCTCTGAAAAAGAGCTGTTAATCTCCCATCCCATGTCAGAAGCTTGTTTCTTTTCTTTTTTCTGATGCCCTTAAGCACCCATTTTGCGACATATTCAGGTGTTTTAAGCTTTTGTTCATTCCGGGGCGATTCTCCCTGCTCTGTTCCATCGGCAATAAGTGCATGTTTTCTTATTTCGGAAGCTGTAAATCCTGGTGCGATAATCATAACATGCAATCCTTTTTTCAGGTTTTCAATCCTTATAGTCTCAAGGAATCCGTGAATCGCGAATTTTGATGCTGAGTAACCTGTTCTTCCAGGCAACCCATGAAAACCTGCAACGGAAGATACCCCTACAAGTGAACCTTTATTTTCCAAAAGGTAAGGCAATGCAAACTTTGTACAATAAACAGTACCCCAGAAATTTACATCCATTAACCGGTGAAGCACCTTTAGGTCCACATCATCGAATGCTGCACGCATTGAGACTCCCGCATTATTGATAAGAATATTAACGGTACCATACTGTGCGACTGCAAATTCAACAAGTTTCCGGCAGTTATTTTCATTGCTGACGTCAGTTTTGAAAAAACAAGCTTCTCCATTATTTGCCCTGATATCGTCAACTATTTTTGCAAGGATTAACTCTGACCGGGCAGCCAGAACAACTTTACTCCCGTTTTTTGCAAATTCGCGGGCAACCGCTGCTCCGATTCCGGATGATGCTCCGGTAACAATTACTACTTTGCCTTTAAAAATTTCATTCATTCCGGGATATATTGTGCAGAACAACAAGTTATCAAAAATAGTAATTTTTGATGCTTAACAAAATATTTCATAAATTTCAGCTGTTAATATTTTTTTAAAATTTCAGATAATAAGAAGGTTTTTTTTTGAATTGATTCTTTTTTTTCTAAATTTGCACCGCCAAAATAACAGGAAGATTCAGTAGCTCAGTTGGTAGAGCATCCCGCCTTGCGGGAGGGTCCTGTGTTATTT
>CAYPKL010000025.1:0-2522 GCA_964411285.1 uncultured Rikenellaceae bacterium | reverse complement strand
AGATCCCGTCTTTCGCCCTGAACCAGAAGATCATTTTTACACCCCAGTATATCATTGCCAGAAGTGGCATCAGGATCACTATGAAAGTCAGGGCAACAATCCATGGCGCGACGGCAGGATTCACTGCATAATTAAGAAAATCAGGAAGATAATGGAGATTCATACCGGATGCATGCGTTGAGAAATATCCGGGGAATTTGAAGAAGAAGACCATTATAATGGTCACCAGCGAAATAAAGCCTGTAAGTACAAATGATAAGCCAATAAAAATAAGAAATATCCGAAGAACTATAAAACATACCTTTCCAACAGCTCTGAATATTTCGTTAACGGCACTGCCGACTCCCGGAGCGCCTGTCCCGTTTGAGGATGAATAACCTGTCAAAGAAAGCGGGTTCCCCTGTCCGGAACCGGCCGACTGAAAACCATCACCGTACATTTCTTTTCTCATGGATTCGGTTACAGCCGAAGGCATTGAGATCCAGAGCGCCACGTAAACAAAGATTCCGATTCCTCCAAAGAATGCAAACATCACAAACAAAATTCTTACCCATACTGATTCCATGTTGAGGTAAATTCCCATTCCGCTGCAAACCCCCCCTATTATTGAATCATTGGGATTCCTGTACATTTTTTTCCGGGCGGTTGAACGGTAAGGATTCTTATTTTCTTCTCCCTGTTCACTATTTATATCAAAATCTTCAGGCTTGCCTATAATTGCGATCATAGCTTCAACATTATCTTTTGAAACGACTCCCGCCGATCCTCCCTGTGACTGAAAGATCTCTGCGATCCTCAGCTCAATGTCTTCAATGGTCTCAGCTCCCCCCGGAGTGTTTCTTAACCTGTTGTCAATATCCTGAAGATACCGGCGCAGTATATTATATGCTTCCTCATCGGCATTGAACAATAAGCCGCCAAGATTTATTTTTATCGTTTTGTCCATTATATTCAGATTTAATAGGTTAGTGTATGGTTACCGGGTCCTTATGAGGTTAACTGACTCAACGAGCTCCTCCCAAGATTTATCGAGGTCGACAAGATATTCTTTCCCTTCAGGGGTCAGTTCATAATATTTTCTCGGAGGACCCTGTTGCGACTCTTCCCAGCGATAACTTAAAAGTCCGGCATTTTTCTGCCTTGTCAGCAATGGGTAAAGAGTTCCTTCCACAACAATAACCCTGGCTTCTTTTAGTTCCCTGATTATGTCACTCGCATAGCAGGATGCCTTCGATAGTACCGACAAAATGCAGTATTCGAGGATCCCCTTGCGCATCTGTGCTTTTGTATTTTCCAAATCCATATTCATTAGTTTTAAATTTTACAATTTTCCGTAAAGAACCTTCGTTTAGAGGTTCATATTTTTCCTTACCTCATCAAATTCCTTCTTTACCGACTCTTTAATATTGTGAATATTCACCGGGTCACCCTTCATTTCAATTTTCTGGGCGGTAGTCTTAGCTTCGGGAAGGACAATATACAGGATCAGGTAAACGAGTACCCCTAATCCGCCGGCCATTGTAACTGCAATGAAGATTATCCGGACAATCCACGGATCTACCCGCCAGTATGCTCCCATTCCGGAGCATACTCCGCCAATAACCCTTTTATCGGGATCGCGATACATGCGATGCGCTCCGGGAGTTGAGAATTTTTCTTTGGGAGACGGACCTTCATTGTCGGAAATATCCTCGGGATTTCCCATTACAGAAATAACCTCTTTCACGTCGGTGATATTAATTACCTTCTTATACCCGGTCAACTTTGTACGAAGCAATTCTGCCATTCGTGCCTCAATATCTGAAAGTATCTCCGATGAGCTTTCTTCACCTGCAAAATGCATTTCAAGATTTTTCAGATATCTTTTTAGTTCGGAATAGGCATCCTCGTCTATATTGAAGGAGTACCCTCCGAGATTTACGCTTACTGTTATTTTCATAGAACCTTACGAAATTTACTACTGTTATAAACATACAACATGTCAATGCAAAGATATATAAATATTATTGTACTATGCAATACATAGTACCAAATAAATAATAGTATATATAAAAATAGTCTGTAATAAAAACATAATCAATAAGATATAAAAAAGTTGTTTTGAGTCAGTAAATTAAAGAATAAAGACTTTTTGTGAAAGAGAAGCACAAAAAGGTGTTTTATGGAATCTGAACTCAACCCACAGGCAATTTAATTGATAACTCAACTCTATCCCAGGTCCCTTCTCTTTAATTTTTGCCTCATCCCCAACCCCTTCTCCTTGAAATTTGCTTCATCCGACTCCAGATAGGTATCGGGCCCCTTCTCTTTGATTTTTACCTCATCCCCAACCCCTTCTCCTTAAAGAGAAGGGGCTAAGAATCTATGTATTAGCTTTTTAAGCCCCTCTCCTTAAGGAGAGGGATTTAGGGTGAGGAAGATTGAAGTCGGGGCAAAATTTAAGTTAACAAAAGAAGCACTATAAACTTACAGAGATTAAGCAATATTAATATTGAATAATACATAAGCATGTCGTAAATTTG
>CAYPKL010000024.1:0-6633 GCA_964411285.1 uncultured Rikenellaceae bacterium | reverse complement strand
CACCTTTCTTTAATAATAGAGGTCCGTCATATAAAATAGCCGGACTGTAATAAAAAAAAGGTATTAAAGAATCGGTGATAATATACCATCGTGTTTCCGGTGTTGAATATTCAGGATCAAGAAAAATGCACATTCCTGCTGTATCTCCGGTCAAAGTGCTGAACCCCATATATAGCCACTTGCTATTCTTACTGGTTTCATTCACCTCCTGAAATATGGTTTCCGGCGAGGTACAATCCTGATTAAATCTTATTGACAAACCTGCATACCCACCCCAGGATTTCCCATCAGGTTCTCCAGCAACAGGTGTGCGACCGAGTATTACATCGTTATCAACCGGTTGAAAAACGGTCTCAAAATCCATATAGTAACTTCCGTCAGAATAAGGCGGCGAAATATGGATGTTTCTGTTTTCTGAGAGAACAGAAGTGCCTTTTGCAGGCCGGTAGTTTAAATCCATCAGGATGTCGGATGAAAAGTCACCATTTTTCTTAATGTCCACCTTTTCTGTTTCAGTCAATCCTTCCGATCCGTATCTTTTCATTTTCGAAATTTGATTATCAGTGTACTCCCAGTAATTAATGCCATTAATGTATTTCCAGGAATACCAAAGTCCGAGGTGCCATGGATGATCTTCAGGGCTCACGCATGTAAGCAGTGAAGTACCTGTTGCAACAGGATGGAAATAAGGTTTGCCGTACCTGTCGTTGAAGTTGAATTGCCAGACGATGCCGGATTTATTTCTCAGACAAACAGTCGAGTCTGTCTGCCTCCAGTTTAGGGTTTCTGCTGAGTAAGCTGGTGTTTCTTTCAGCCACTGAGGAACATCAGCCGATATTTCACGATGAGCAGCCCATTGGGTTGCCCGCAAAAGCAATGTCTTGAATCCTGTATTGTTAATTGCCCGTTCATCATGACCCAGTGCGATAAAGAAACATCGTCCCTTATTGAGATGATCATAAAATAAAACAGGTTCATTTATTGAATGCCCTTCTGTATCGCCTGATACAATAGCTGAGCCTATGGCTTTGGCTCCATGATGGATTTCCGTTTTTTCCCAGAATTCATCGGCAATATAAAAATCCCTGATCCCTTTTGTAACAGGATGTGATTTATCAAGTCCGCCGATCCTGCCCTTAATCACCTGGCCATGACGGGTCTCCTTTCCCCATCTGCCAATTCCAATCTTGTGAAATTCCTCCCATTTGTAAAATAATGAGGATCCTGCGTGAACAGATACGAATCCGCCTCCTTCCCTTATATATCTGAGAAAATCACTTTCCCATTGGCTGCTCATGCGGATATCATTGTCGGGCCAGGTATTCCAGTTGCTTAAAACAACATCATATTTTGTAAGACTCTCATACCTGAGAGTATCCGGCTCATTTGTTATGTCGGTCTCAAAAAGACCTGATTGCTCTAATTCCTTAAAAATAAGAGGAGTGGTCTTTTGCCATTCATGATTGTTCTTTCCGCTTAGGATCAGGACTTTCGTAATTTCAGAATTTTCTTTTGAATTGCAGGAGCATATCATTGGCAGAAAAAATGATATCATTATCAATAACCTGGAAACTGAATTATCTGCGTTCATCTTAAATCTGAAATATTTAACCAAATGGCTGGAATCCGGAAAAATCCTCAAACCAGGATCTTCCTGCAAAAATCAACACACTTTATAACTTCCGCGACTGCATCTGAGCCTTCAGGGACAGAGTATTCCAGCTCAATATCCACATTTATCGGCCATTTGTTTTTCTTTAAAAGCAGAAGGATCTCCGCAATAGGTGTTTCTCCCTTGCCCCATTCCATATTTGAGTTTGGAGGATTTCCTTTCGGGCCGGTTTTGTCCTTGATATGGACACTGGTTATCCGGTCGTGAAGTTTTTCTATAACTCCGTTTGGATGAAAGCCTGTGGCCCCAAAATAGTGACCCGCATCAAAATTAAGCATATTGGCAGGCGACATTTCGAGGAATTTCTCAAAAGTCCATCCGGGTTGACCAGGCTGCAGATGCTGGTGAAGAACAACCTGCATACCATGTTTCAGTGCAAAAGGGCCGAGCTTCTTCGCCGAAACATCTCCAATCTCTGTTGATACGCCCCTTGCCCCCAGGGCTTTGGCAGCCCTGAACGCATAGTCTATTTCTTCATCTGCCCAGTTCTCCGGTGAAAACTTTGCAATATGTATTTTGACACCTGCGTCATTGTACATCTTACAAAGTTCTTCAAACTTGTTCATCGGAGCGGTAATCCGCCATTCCCGCTGGGCCCTGGCGACTTCTTTCATTGCCTTCTGAAATGCTGCCTTTTGACTGTCAGTTGCACTCTCCTCCGGCCTTTTGATATTTACCTGGGGTATGCCCGCAAATTGTTCTGCTGTGTTGCCCATGAGCTCAATTGAACTGATTCCGCACTGAAGACAATATCTGAGAGTATCCTCAGCATTCGAGGGCATACTGCGCCAGCTGTAGGTAATTGCTCCTATCTGAACGCCGCCGAACTTTGATTCAGGCTTTTTAATCTCTGATTTTTTTGGCTCACTTCCGTAACTTAAATTCACCGGAATTGATGCAAATGCAGCAGCTGCAGCTGTGAGTGTTATAAATTTCCGGCGATTAACCATGTTATCAGTTCTGTTATTCTTTTGCATATTATTCTAGTATTTAAATACATAAACCATTCCATAGATCCTTTGCACCTTTGCGCCTTTGCACCTTTCCCTACACCTTCATCCAAACATTCCCGTTCGCATTGGAGTTGACAACAGCATGAATGAACTTCATGCCCCTTACTCCATCATGAACTGTCGGAAACTCACCGGGTGTAAATGCTTCCCCTCTTATTGATTTGGCTGCTCCTTTATAAATATTGGCAAGAGCTTCATAAATACCCTCCGGATGACCGGCAGGCATTGTATGTCCGCTTTCTGCAAGTTTTTCATTGTACCCGTGAGCAGGTTTGTAGATTCTGGTGGGTTCGGTGTCACTCAGCAGATATAGGTAATTGGGATTTTCCTGTCCCCATTTTAAACTTGCTTTTGATCCGTAAACAGCAACTGTAATGCAGTTTTCTTCACCACCGCACACCTGGCTGGCTCTGATTACTCCCTTAAGATTTTTACCAAACCGTAACAATACTGTTCCGTCGAGATCCAGTTTTATGTCGTCTTTTACCGGGCTGAGGTCCGACAATATCTCTTTTATTTCCAAACCGGTTGTGTATTCAATAAGATTGAATGCATGAACACCGATATCACCCATACAGCTGCTTACTCCGGCATGCTTTGGATCAAGTCTCCATACCCCGGTTATCCTGCTTTCAGTTCCATGTATGATCGAGTTTATCCACCCCTGATAATATTGAGCATCTATGCGTTGAATTGTACCAAGAACTCCTTTTGCAATAAGATCCCTCATCTGGCGTACCATTGGATAACCAGTATAAGTGTGGGTAAGGGCGAAGGTAAGCTTGTATTTGTTCACGAGTGCTTCCAGGTCGAGAGCCTCCTCTACAGTCATTGTCATTGGTTTTTCGCATACCAGATGGAACCCGTTTTCAAGAAGCTTTTTGGCAAATGGATAATGCAGGGCATTGGGTGTAACTATAGCCACAACTTCCATTCTTTTATCAGCGGGAAGGGTCAACTCCGCCTTGATAAGAGCATCAAGGCTTTCATAGCAACGGTCGAGATTAATTCCTTCATTTATTGCAAACTGCCTGCTTTTTTCATTGTCAATGTCAAATACGCCTCCAACAAGTTCAAAATCGTTACAAATACGTGAAGCCCGTCTGTGAGCATCTCCGATGAAGGCCCCGATTCCGCCTCCGATCATTCCCATTTTTATTTTCTTCATATAAAATTTTATTAAGTTATTGTTCTGAATATTAATCAGGATTAAATTTAACTAATTTCAAATCATGTCCTCATTATTTGCACTATACTCCTGCCAGGGACATTACATCTTTTTGTGTTTATTTATTCACCTTAACGGTGGTATGGTTCCAGATTTGTTTTCTCTTCCTCATATGCAGGAAAGTAAAGAACACAATAAGTACAGCCGGGACAATAGCAACAAATCTTAATGTATGAGCACCTCCGGTAAGCTGGGCAGTAGCCCATGCTGCAGCCTCCTGTGTTCCTTCGGCGGCTGATTTTAAAACTTCAGCAATCTGGCCAGAAGGAATAGCTGCTGTCGTCTGTGCATCAAATATTGCCCCCAGGACAGGTTGTGCAATTGCTCCTCCAAGAAATCCTATGCCACCCATTATTGCTAATCCGAGTGCACCGCTTTCAGGAATGTTCTCAGAAACAAACCCCAGCATTGTGGGCCAGAAGAAAGCAACTCCCAACGCAAATACTCCGGCAGAGGCAAAAACCATTGGTCCGCTGGCATATCCCATGAGAATCAATCCAATAAAGGCCAGGATTGAAGATGTGAGCAGAACAACAGTTGATTTAAGATTATGAATAAGTGTACCTCCAAACTGACGTGCAAGTGCCATGATACCTGATATCCAAACCAATAAGAGGATCGGATTGTCAGAAACGTTAGCAAGAAGTGCGGCTATCCACTGATTTGTACCCAATTCGGTTGCGGCAGTCAGAATCATGCAGAAGGCCATAAACAGAAACAGCGGACTAACACATGCTTTTAACATGTCCTTGTAAGTAAATCCGGTGACAACACGCTCAGTCTTTGGAAATTGTTTATTAAGAAACATATAACCATAGGCAAAAGTTGGGATTAGCATAATTACCATGGCATACCTCCAATTTGTGAGCCCAATGTTATTAAATAGATACACTACCAGTCCTCCGATTACTATTCCGGTAGGGAACCATGCATGAAACCGGTTTAACCGCCTGGTCTTCTCTTCGGTGTAAATGCTTGTAATAAGTGGATTACATGCTGCTTCGACACTACCGTTAGCTATTCCTATAAACAGTGTTGAAATAAATAGTGTCCAGAAACCTGTTGCAACAATCGTAAGTATGATCCCGATCAGGTGGCAAAAGAATGCTATTGTTATAATCCTACCAATACCAATAATATCAACCAGTGGGCCACCAAAAAACATAGCAAGAGTAAAGCCCCAGAAGGCTGTTCCCACGATCCATCCGACCTGGATGTGGGTGAGGTTGAACTCAGTTGCCCAGGCTTCAACGAATGAGCCTCTTGTAGCAAAAGCAAGTGCAGTGACAACTAATGCCACACAACTTGCATTAAATAGTTGAGTTTTCTTGTTTGAATCCATTAAATGATAAGTTAGGTAAGGTTAGTTAAAAAGATGAAAAAAGGTAAGGGAACTTATTTCTCAAAGGCAGCATCAAAAGCAATGCCTGAAGGGGAGAAATCAACTGCTTTAACATAATCGCAGGCCTCCCGGGCGCCGTGTTCCCGGTCCATTCCACTGTCTTCCCATTCAACTGACAAAGGACCTTTATATCCGATCCTGTTCAGTGCCCTGATAATCTCTTCAAAATTTATATTGCCGCGGCCAAGACTTCTGAAATCCCAATATCTGCCTTTCGTTCCGAATTCAGTATGTCCACCGAAGACGCCAGCTTCAACCGGAACATCCGACCATCCCACGTCTTTCATGTGAACATGGAATATCTTTTCATGGAATGTGTATAGAAATTCTACATAGTCCACTCCCTGGTAACCAAAATGGGAAGGATCATAATTAAAACCAAAAGCGGGATGATTATCGATTGCCTGCAATGCTTTCCGGGCTGACGCAATGTCAAATGCAATTTCGGTCGGATGAACTTCAAGAGCAAAGCGGATCCCAAGTTTTTGGTATGCATCAAGAATTGGTTTCCACCGGTCTGCAAACTCCCTGTATCCATCTTCAATCATTGATTTGGGCACTGAAGGGAATGAGTAACAGAGGTGCCATATCGGGCTTCCTGTGAATCCATTAACAATAGAAACGCCAAGCCTTTTTGCAGCTTCTGCTGTTTTTATCATCTCCTGCGCTGACCGCTGGCGGACTCCCTCCGGATCACCATCTCCCCATACATAATCAGGGAGAATACTTTTGTGCCTTTCATCGATCCGGTCAGCAACAGCCTGTCCGACAAGATGATTTGATATTGAGAACACCTTTAGTCCATACTTGTTCAACAAATCTCTTTTCCCCTTGCAATATTCATCTGTGGCTTTGCTTATTTCAAAATGATCGCCCCAGCATGCAAGTTCAAGACCGTCATATCCGAATGAACCCGCTTTGCTGCAAACAGTCTCAAATGGTAAATCTGCCCATTGGCCTGTAAAAAGTGTAACTGGTCTGCTCATATTTTTAAAGTTTAAGTATTTCTGTTATTAAGATGTCTGTGGTGAAGGTTGCTGGTTCTTATGATTTATTTGAATTATGCTAAGATAAGAAAATCCCTATCATCAATTCCACCGGTTTTTGTAGAAAATACTTACTTTGTGGATATTCTTAAATTTTTTTCTATGGAAGATTTACATGATTCTCTTTTTAACCGCAGAACAATCAGGAAATACACATCAGAAGATATCAGTGAAGAACTTCTGATTCAATTGCTCAGCGCAGGCTGCAGGGCCTCTACTACCGGTAATATGCAGGTTTACAGTATTATTATAACCAGGGACGAAAACAAGAA
>CAYPKL010000023.1:0-4574 GCA_964411285.1 uncultured Rikenellaceae bacterium | reverse complement strand
GGAGAGCTGCTCGGGGCTCACATGATAGGCGCCAACGTCACGGAACTTATATCGGAGATAGTAGTTGCAAGAAAACTTGAAACCACAGCCCATGAACTGATGAAATCTGTTCATCCGCATCCCACTATGTCGGAAGCTATTGCAGAAGCGGCGGCCGCTGCCTTTGACGAAGTGATTCATCTATAAAGGGCGTCGGGCGTTGGGTGTCAGGCGTCAGGAACTTTTTCCTTTTCCAGTTGCTGGCGCGGATTTGGCTTCGCCGAGCTCGCAAAATACGGCCATCTCGTCCGCTGGCGCCGATTTGCAATCGGTGCCTTTTGCTCGGTTGCAATCCGTGCCTTTTGCCTGGTTGCAATCCGTACTTTTTCCCCAACCCAAAGTCTCCCCCAGGGGATTTAGGGGCGAAAATATAAAATTGCTTTAAATTCAATCCCGTTTCAGGCATTGACGCAACCTTTTGTTATTAAAATGCATCAATATTTAAAGAATTTCTGGTAAGTGAGATGATTTTTAATTAATTTTATGTGTTTAAAAGGTAAAATACCTTGCATGATATTGTAAGTATAATTAAAGGTTGTCTTGCCGGGAACAGAAGGGACCAGGAACTTCTTTACAGGAGACATGCTGCAAAACTATATGCAGTGTGCCTTCAGTATTCTGGTAATGATGAGGAAGCGAGAGATATATTGCAGGATGGATATATCAAGATTTTTGAAAACCTCATTCATTACAAGTATGAAGGTTCTTTTGAAGGATGGATGCGCAGGATAATTGTTAACACAGCCCTGGAGAAATTCCGAAGTAAGCACAATCTCTACAGAATTGATGATATTGATCTTATTCCGGAACCTGATGCCGATCCCGATAATGAGGATTATTCGGGGCTGGAGGCAACGGATCTGCTTGATATTATCAGAGAGCTGCCTCCAAAATACAGGATGGTTTTTAACCTCTATGCAATTGAAGGGTATGCGCATAAGGAGATAAGCCAGATGATGAATATCTCTGAAGGCACATCAAAATCCAATCTGTCGAGAGCAAGGTCCATTCTTCAGAAAAAAGTAAACTTTTATACCGGAGTCGACAAAAAAGTGGTCAATGGATAACAAAGGTGCAAATATTGATCTTCTTTTCAGGAATGGACTTAAAGATCTGGAAGTTCTTCCCCCGGTTGGAGTATGGGGCAGCATTTTTCCTGTAATAAGGAAGAAGGAAAAACCATACATTCTTCTGAGAAGCGCCGCGTTGATTGCTGTTCTGGTCTCAATAAGTTTTCTGACTTACAGATGGGGCAGTGAAAGATCTGCCGGTTTACAAAATTCTTTGGCAACGTTGAATGAAGAGCCGGTTCCATTTCAGAACAATGAAGCAGTTCCGGCACTGACACCCCGGTCTCCGGTAAAGAACAGTGCGCCGAATGAAATCAGGAACAGAACAAACAGAAACAATCCTGTTCCTGTTGCCCTGGCTGCCCAGAATAATGATGAAATATCAGTCCCGGAAATTATTACCGTCTCAAATAATATCTCAAACGGCATAAATCTCGAGCGAACGGCTGATAAATCTGTTGTCTCGAATTTCTATTTCCGGGCTGAAAACAGTCTCCGGGTCGACAATAAGTTTCAGATTGAAAATAAGTTAAATGAGAGTTATATTGTACCGGATGAATACGGCTATTTAGCAGCTAAGGACAATTCCGGCAAATGGTCATTATCAGCGTTAGCTTCTCCTTCTTATTATCTCAGAACGCAATCAGGCAATGATGAAATTTCAAACCAGGTTAGTTCATCGGAGCAAACCAAAATATCATACTCAGGAGGTATGGGATTTGCATACCGTATAAGTAAAAAATTAAGTGTACAATCAGGCCTTTACTACACCTCAATAGGGCAGGAAATTGAAAACATATATTCTTTCAGCGGATTTGGAAGGTTTGACAATGCAAAGAGCGATCATAATTTTGAAGTATTAACTTCCGGAGGAGTTATATATACAGAAAATAATGATGTCTTCCTTCTTGACAACAGTGGTGAACGTGTTCTGACACGATATACAAATGATGTGTTTGATCCGGCAAAAGCAAATCTTTCACCTGTAAACAACTCATTGCATCAGACATTCAGTTACCTTGAGATGCCTCTGATCCTACGATACAAACTTATTGACAAAAGTATCGACTTTAACCTCATTGGCGGCTTATCCTATAATCTGCTGGTCAATAACTCGGTGCATACTTTCATTGACGGAAAAAAATATTCAGTCGGAGAAACTGAAGGATTGAATCCCTTCATGGTAAGCAGTTCCGTTGGTATGGGAATGGAATACGGCCTTACAAGAAAGATTTCACTTAATCTTGAACCTATGTTCAGATATTATCTCAATCCTTTCAGTGAAATGCCCGGTGTCAAAACCCACCCATATTCATTCGGAGTCTTTTCCGGCCTCTTTTATAAATTCTGATCCCTCATCCTTTTTCCCGCACTCTTTTTTCAGGCATTTGTATATTTAACATAGCTCCTGTGCTTTTATAAGGTGTAAAAATATTACCTTTGCATTTTATTTGATTTTTACAGGAATTATCTATTGGGTATTCCTGTATTATGTCTGAATATCAGGTTTTTATTTTTATTATTTTTATTATTTTAAACTATTTTATAGAAACCAGGTGAACTTTATGTTAAAGCCAAAAAGGATATATGCTATTGCCGGATTTATAATAATAAGTTCCATTTTCGCAGGATTTGTTGCAAGCAGAAATTTGACCGTTGTCAGGAAAAAACAGGATGATTTTTCAGTCGCTGATACTATTTATGCCAATAAATCCTATAGGCTGCCCGACAAAGTGAC
This sequence comes from uncultured Rikenellaceae bacterium, assembly GCA_964411285.1. Taxonomy (GTDB): domain Bacteria; phylum Bacteroidota; class Bacteroidia; order Bacteroidales; family VadinHA17; genus LD21. Next base: position 1,727 of record CAYPKL010000023.1, on the reverse strand, counting down.
TTTTGCAGGGGAGCAGATGCCGCTTGACAATTTTGATACACGTGAAAGTCTCGAGCGTGAAATTCTTATTAGCGCTTACAGACATTCGTCAACAATAATGATTATAAAAAGAGCAAACAGGTATCTTCCTGTTATTGAAAAGATACTTGCGAAAAATAAGGTGCCTGATGATTTCAAGTATCTTGTTGCTGCAGAAAGTGAGTACAGTAATATGATTTCTCCGGCAGGAGCTACAGGTTACTGGCAGATTATGGCAGGGACTGGTAAGGAAGCCGGTCTTGAGATCAACAATGTGGTTGATGAGAGGTATGATATTGAGAAGTCGACACAGTTTGCCTGTAATTTTATTCTTAAATCTTTTGAAAAATATGGCAGCTGGACGCTTGCGGCAGCATCCTACAATGGCGGGAGAGCAGGCATTGATGAACAGATAAGGATTCAGAAGGAGGACAATTACTACAATCTTTTATTAACAGAGGAAACTGCAAGATATATTTTCAGGGTTGTGGCATACAAGCTGATCATAAATGATCCGGAGAGATATGGATTTAACCTGAAGGAAGAAGATTTATATCCTGAACTCGATTGCAATGTATTAAAAGTTGATACAACTATTGCTGATATCTCTGAGTTTGCCAAAATGCACGGGACAAACTACAAGTTACTTAAGTTCCTGAATCCATGGCTGCGTAAACCCTATTTTTCTCCTCAGCCCGGGAAGCAATATTATATAAAACTGCCTGTTGAAGGGATGCGTTCAATTGAGAGGACCGATTCCGGAAACTGATTTCCTGAACGATTTGGATTAAGATGAATGATGTAATAGAAGTACTTGGCGCCCGGGTACACAACCTTCAGAATATCGATGTTGTAATTCCCAGGAATGAGCTGGTAGTTATTACCGGACTTAGCGGAAGCGGAAAATCGTCTCTTGCATTTGATACTATTTATGCTGAGGGGCAGAGGCGTTATATGGAAACACTTTCTGCTTATGCCCGTCAGTTTCTGGGGGGAATGGAGCGGCCTGACGTGGATAAGATATCAGGATTAAGCCCTGTAATTTCCATCGAACAGAAAACCACGAATAAAAATCCCCGCTCAACGGTGGGAACAATTACTGAAATATATGATTTCCTGAGGTTGCTTTATGCCAGAGCTGCAGACGCCTTTTCGTATGCCTCTGGTGAAAAGATGGTTAAATATACTGATGAACAAATAATTGATCTTGTAAAGAGCCGGTTTGCTGATCGGAAGGTCTATTTTCTGGCGCCGGTGGTAAAAGGAAGAAAGGGTCACTATAAAGAGTTGTTTGAACAGCTGCGACGGAAAGGATTTCTTCATGTCAGGATTAATGGTGAAATAAAGGAAATTACTCACGGATTGCGGCTCGACCGTTTTAAAACACATTTCATTGAAATTGTTATTGATAAATTCAGGGTAGGAGAAATAACTGACAAGCGTCTGCGCGATTCAATACAGATGGCTCTCGACCAGGGTGACGGGGTTATGATGGTGCTTGATACTGAAAATCCCGAATCGAGATATTTCAGTCGTCATCTTATGTGCCCGGTAACCGGAATATCTTACAACGAACCTGCCCCTCATACTTTTTCATTCAACTCTCCTCAGGGTGCCTGCCCGCATTGCAACGGACTTGGTGAAATTTCCGGGATAGACATAAACAAGCTGATTCCTGATCCTGATCTGAGTATCCGGAAAGGAGGGAT